>JBDSAR010000136.1:0-17052 GCA_039922035.1 Chthoniobacteraceae bacterium | reverse complement strand
GCGGGAATGGCGACGCTCGGCAAGCGGAAGAATGTCTTCTGCAAGGTTTCCGCTCTGATGGAGCAGACGCGCGAATCCGCGATGAGATGGGGAAATGCGCCGCGTGACACCGCATTCTACGCGCCGGTGCTCGACCACTGCTGGGAGTCTTTCGGCGAGAACCGGCTCGTGTACGGGAGCAATTGGCCGGTGTGCGAAAAGGGAGGGACGTATGCGGAGCAGTTCCGGATCGTGAGCGAGTATTTCACGGCGAAGGGACGCGATGCCGCGGAGAAATATTTCCGGAAGAACTCCCGCGAGGCGTATCGCTGGATCGAGCGCGCCTCAAAGTAGCCGCCGGCCGCAGCAAGGGTCTTCGCCATGCCCGCGGTTCGGCCTTGAGTCCTGCGCGGATGGCGTGATTCTCCAGCGCACGTTCCCCCATGAAGCCCGCTGTGAAGATCCTTCTTTTTGTCGCAGTCGCCCTCGCCGCGTGGAGCGCGGGATTTTTCATGGGCTCGGGACCGGCGGTGGAAAAATCATCCGCGCACGGAGGCTCGGAGGGAGCCCCGCTTTCCGCCGCGCAGCGGGAGAAAATGCGCGATGTGGCGGGAGCTGCTGGCTCGGGTGAAAGTCGTGAGGCGGGAACGCCCGAGGAACGGCGCGGACGGGTGCTTTCGGCGCTGCTCTCGGCGATGCAGCAGCCGAATGACATGCGGAAATTCCGCGGCGTTTTTTCCGCGGTGGAAAAAATCGGGCCGGAGGACATCCAGGCGGCGCTCGAAATGGTGAAGAAGCGGAGTGGCGAGGAAAAGCGTTTCATCGTCCCGCAGATCGTGGCCCGCTGGGCGGAGTTCGATCCGCAGTCCGCGGCGGCGTATGCGCTCGGCATGAAGGGCGAGAACCGGTGGGAGCGCGACTATGCACTTTCCTCCGCCGCTTCCGAATGGGCGCACAAGGATGCCGTGGGCGCGAAGGCGTGGGCGCTCGGTCTGCCGAAGGGCAAGGAGCAGCAGTCCGCGATCACCGGTGTGGCGGCGGGCATGGTGCAGGTGGATGCGGGCGCGGCGCTCGCATGGGTGAAGTCGCTGCCTGCGGAGATGCGTTCGCAGGATGTGTATCAGCGGATTTTTTCGGACTGGGGCGGGCGCGATCCGCTGCTCGCATCGCAGCAGGCGCTCGCGCTGCCGATGGGCGAGGGCAGGCAGCAGGCGCTCACCGCCGTGGCGAGCCGCTGGGCGGAAAAGGATCCGCAGGCGGCGCTCGACTGGCTCCAGCAGGTGCCGGAGATCGGCACACGCAACCGTGCCATCGCGACCGCGCTCGGGCGCTGGGCGGAGACGGACCCGGATGCTGCAATGACTGCGGCGACGGCAATGCCAGTCGGCGAGTCGCGCACGCAGGCCTTTGCAAACATCATGACTCAGTCCGCGCAGCGCGATCAGGAGCAGGCGATGCGGCTGCTCGACAAAATCCCCGAAGGCCAGAGCCGCACGGAGGCGGTGCAGCAGGTGGTGAATCAACTTTCCTGGCAGAATCCGAAGGCCGCGGCGGAACTGGCCGCGACCCTGCCGGTGGGAAACACGCGCGATGATTCGATCCGCAATGCCCTGAGAAACTGGTCGCGCGAAGCCCCGGAGGAGGCGCTCACATTCATCGAGAAAAATCTGCCCTCGGGAGACGCGCGGCGGCAGGCGACGACCGAGGCGGTGACGAACTGGGTGCAGAGCAATCCGAAGACGGCGCTGGCCTGGATGATGAAGTCGCCGGACATGAAGGTGGATGACTACGGCCGGGCGATTTCGGGCTGGGCCTCGCAGGATCCGCAGGGCGCGCTGGCGTGGGCAAAATCGCAGCCGGACGGCGCTCAGAAGCAGGGATTCCTCGCCGGAGCGATCAGCGGTCTGGCGAACAACGATCCCGTGCAGGCCGCAGAGCTTTTCGGAACACTCGCCGCGGGTGACGCACAGAAGAGTGCCGCCGGGCGTATCGCCGGGGTGTGGGCGCGGCAGGATCCGGAAGCCGCGGCGAAGTGGGCGGCTCAGATCGCCGATCCGGCGGCGCGCGAGGCGGCATTCCCACAGGTCGTCACCGCAATGGCGCAGAGCGATGTGGCGCGGGCCGCGGCGTGGCTGGAGAAACTTCCGGGGGGCACCGAGCGCGATGCCGCAGTCTCGGCCTACGCCGGGTCGGTGATCTCGCGCGATCCCGAGGGCGCGGCGACATGGGCCGCGACGGTGGGCGATGACAACAAGCGTGAGAACGCTGTGCGCAATGTGTACCAGCAGTGGAAGCGAACCAGCGAGGCGGCTGCGAACACCTGGCTCGCAGCCACTCCCGCGCTTTCCGCCGACGCGAAGAAGCGCATCGGCGGGAAGTGAGGCGGATACTCCTTCCCGCCAGTCGTGCCCGGCGCGGACAGGAGTGTCCGCGTCACATCTGAAATCCGCGGATTGCTTTCGCGGCGCACGGACAGGATCGTGCCGGCGGGACAACACGACTACGCACGATGATCAAAGCCGCATTTTTCGACACGAAGCCATACGACCGGAAATATTTTGAGAGTGTGCCTGGCGTGGAGAAAATGACGCTGCAGTTTCATGAGTTCCGCCTGAACAAGGAGACAGTGGCGGTGGCGCGTGGTGCGGATGTCGTGTGCGTGTTTGTGAATGACCGGCTGGATCGCGCGTGCATGAGCGCGCTGGCTGCGGCGGGCGTGAGGCTGATCGCGCTGCGCTGCGCGGGCTTCAACAATGTGGATCTCGCGGCGGCGAAGGAGCACGGCATCCCGGTGGTGCGCGTGCCGGCGTATTCGCCGCACGCGGTCGCCGAGCACACGGTCGCGCTGCTGCTCACGCTGAACCGGAAAATTCACCGCGCGTACAACCGCGTGCGCGATCAGAATTTTTCACTCGGCGGACTTGTGGGATTCGATCTGCACGGCAAGACCGTGGGCATCGTCGGCACCGGGCGCATCGGCAGGATAACTGCGGAGATTTTCGCGGGCTTCGGCACGCGCGTGCTGGCGTTCGATCCGTTCCCGTCCGCCGAATGGGCGGAGAAGCGCGGCGTGACGTACACGGATTTTCACGACCTGCTGGAGCACAGCGACGTCGTCTCGCTGCACCTCCCGCTTACGCCGCAGAGTCACTATCTGATGAATGAAAAATCCATCGGACGGATGAAGCCCGGCGCGCATCTGGTGAACACGAGCCGCGGCAAGCTCATTGATACGAGCGCGGTCATTGATGCGCTGAAGTCGGGCCACCTCGGCGGTGTCGCGCTCGATGTGTATGAGGAGGAGGAGGGGATTTTCTTCGAGGATCTCTCCGGCCTCGTGCTGCAGGACGACGAACTCTCGCGGCTGCTCGTCTTTCCGAATGTGCTGATTACCGCGCATCAGGCATTCCTGACGAATGAGGCGCTGACCGAGATCGCGCGGGTGACATCGGAAAACATCGCACGCTTTTCCGCGGGGCAGCCGTTTCTCGACGGCACGCAGCTTTGATCGGCCGCGCGGCTACAATCCCTGCGGATGGCGTAGGACCGCACCGTTCATCGGGCGTCCGTGGGTCGTCCACCGGGGGCCAGTGGCGCTGTTGCCCCAGCCGGTGTCGAAGCGCAGACCGGCGACGACGAGGAAGACGTGGCCGTCGCGCGCACAGACCGTGATCCACTTGCCGTGGCCGCGCGAGCCGTAGTTGCGGAATGCGGTGGAGGTGGTCGGCTCGCCGAGCAGGCCTGCCTGGCTGAGCACCCACGAGGCGGCACCGGAGCAGTCGTAGGCGCTGCTAAGCTCGCGGGTGTGGCCACAGCCGTAGCCGTATGGCAGGCCGGCGATGCGGTTGCCGGCCTCGATCGCGGCTTTCACCGCGCGCGGTGCGGATGCGGGCGCGACTGCGCGCCCGCCTTCAAGTGTCGCGCTCTTTCCGGGGATGTAGCTGTAGCTGTAACGCCCGTGGCTGCGAGGTCCGGCACCGCAGCCGGTGAGACATAGGATCGCGAAAATGGCAGAAATCAGGAGACGAAACATAAGTGGGAAGATTGCGTTCCTGTGCGAAAAAAGCACGTCTTGGAATGCCGGGATTCCTGCCGGGCTCAGACCATTTCGAGCTGGCCGCGGCAGAGCCACATGAGGGCCTTCACCCCGAGTTCCGGGAGATTGAACGGCTTGCCGACAAAGTCATTTCCTCCGCTGAGGCTGGCCTTGGCCTTGTTTTGAAAAGTGGCCATCCCGGTGAGAAATACGATCGGCGTGTTCTTGTAGTTCTTGATGGTGCGGACTTTCGTGCACAGTTCAAAACCGTTCATGCCCGGAAGACCCACATCGAGGAAGACGAGGCTGATCTTCGAGCGGTTGAGCTGTTCGAGCGCGCGCTCGGGGGAATCGGCGCATTCGCTTTTCAGACCCGCGAGATCGAGGGCCGAAGTGATGAACTGTCGCGAGCCTTCCTCATCGTCCACGACGAGGAGCGAGGCGGTGGAATGGTCTGTGAGCCGCGCGAGGCATTCGGGTTTGGAGATGGCCGCGAGGAAATCGAGTGCCTGGCCGACGGTGCGGACCGTCGAAGGATTGACCTGGCCGGGCGTCTGATTCAGGTCGTGCAGAAGCAGGTCGAGTGAGCTGGCGATTTGCGCGAATGGCCGGCAGGCGAGCAGCGCGGTCTTTTGCGCAAAGGCGTGCGCGAGATTCCACATGTCATGCAATGCGGGCAGTTCCGGCGGCGTCTCCGTGATGCCGGGCAGGCAGTGGCGCATCCGGTTGATTGAGTCGATGGTGTTGGCAAAGATCGCATCGAGCCAAAAATCATCCGGCTTGAAAAGCAGCGTGCCGGCGGAGGCTCCGAGGCCGTGCATCGCAAAGGTGTTGCGGATGGCGTCAATGATGGCCGGAATCGGCTCTTTGCTCGGAGCGATGGCACGCGTCGCCCCGGCTTGGATCGCCGCGTTGGCCGTCTGGCTGAGCAGGCTCGGAAGGATGAGGACGGGCAGCAAGTCGTTTGCGGTATCCGAACGGATGGCCCGCAGGAACTCCACAGGGTCACTCTCCTGGAAGACAAGATCGAGAAGCACGAGGTCAGGCTTTCTCTCGACGACGAGCCGTGCAGCCTTCGCCAAGTCCCGGGCCGGGAGGACGGAAAACCCGTTTTCCACGATTTTCTCATGATACAGCTTCAGCAGGAGCTTGTCGTCAACGACGAGGAGAACGGTTTTGGATGTCATACTAATGGGCTTTGGGCTGTTGCAGACTGGAAAATCAGACTTGGAGACCCTTTACAAACGCAAGGATCGTGCCGCCCGGCGCAGGATTTCCCGACCTTGCCTGCGCGCCGCCCTTCGTGTGTGGGAGATGAAGCAGCGCGCCCCAGGCCGCTGAGCGCGATGGCTCTGCGGGGTCAGAAAAAGACAGCGACGCGGCATTTCCCGCGCGCTATCGCAGCGCCGCCGCCGCCGCTTGCTGAAATGCCATCCGAGGCTCGGCCTCGTCGGGCTTCGCATAGCCTGCGCGCTGGATCATCAGCACATACACCGCACCGCGCCGCGGGTCCGCCCAGCTTTGCGTTGCAAACGAGCCCCCGTGTCCGAACGATCCGGACGACAGCCCCGAGCTGCCACCCTGCGGTGATCTCACGATTTGAAACCCGAGGCCCCAGCTCATGCCGCCGGTGAACCCGACTTTCATGCCCCCGATCTGTGGCGCAGTCATCTGCCTCACGGTCTGAGCGCTCAGAAATCTCCGCGAACCCAGCGAGCCGCCATTCAGGATCATCTGGTAAAATCGCGCGACATCCGAAGCCGTTGAGAAAAGACCGCCCGCGGCCAGGGCCGGGCGCGACCGGTCACCGATGTCGCCAGGTCTCGCATAGACGGACGTCTCATCGAGTCCGCGGCCACCGGGCCGGTAGGATTTCGCGACGCGACGTGGCGATGGCCAGAAAGTCGTGTCGCCCATGCCGAGCGGCGAGAGCAGCCGCTGCCGCAGAAAAGAGTCGTACGATTTTCCGCTCACCACCTCGATGATGCGGCCGAGCGTATTGAAGCCAGCGTTGCAATAATCCCACCTCGATCCCGGTGCGAACCTCATCGGCGCATGTGCGTACGCCACGACGCGCTCGGCGAGCGAGGCCTTCGGCGCGATCTGTGCGTCGCCGAGGCCGCCCGTGTGCGTGAGCAGGTCGCGGATCGTGACCGGCCGCGGCGGCCGCGCGCCGCCGAGCCTGATGTCGCGGAATTCCGGGATGAATTTCTCCACCGGATCATCCACCGACAGCCTGCCCTGCTCGGCGAGCATCATCACGCAGACGGCAGTCATCGGCTTCGTCATCGAGGCGATCCAAAAGAGATCGCCGGTCTTCATCGCGCGCCGTGCCGCGATATCCGCGCTCCCCACTGCGGCGAGATGCACCGTCTTCCCGTGCTGCGCGACGAGCGTGACTGATCCGGCGATCACACTGCGATCCACGAGTCCCTGCATCCGGGCGGAAATCGCGGCGAGTTCCCGCGACTCCGGGCGGGATTTGGCGGGTGACGCCACCGTGAGAACAAGAAGGACGGGCAGCCAGAGAAAGCGCATGAGTCCCGGATAGCCCGCTCGCGCCGCGCAGTCGAGCGCTGGAGAGCAATGCGGCTATTTCTCGTTCAGCAGGGCGTTCTTCGCGGCTGCGAGTTCCTTCTGTTTCGCTTTGCTGACTTTCGGAAAATGCAGATCGAGCGACTGCAGTGCCGTGATGATCGCCTCTGCGACGACGATCCGGGTGAACCACTTGTTGTCCGCCGGCACCACGTACCACGGCGAATCCTTCGTCGCAGTGTGCCGGATCATGTCCTCGTAGGCATCCATGTATTCGTCCCAGCGGGCGCGTTCCTTCACGTCGTTTGCGGAGAATTTCCAATTCTTCTTCGGCTCAGTCAGCCGCGCGAGAAACCGTTTCCGCTGCTCCTCCTTCGAGACGTGCAGGAAAAACTTCCGCGTAATCGTGCCATTGCGCCCGAGGTAGCTTTCGAAGTTGCGGATGTCTTCAAATCGATCCTTCCAGATGCCGCCACCCGTGAGCTTCGGTGCCAGCTTCTGCCCGGCGAGAAATTCCGGATGCACGCGCACCACGAGCACCTCCTCGTAGTATGAGCGGTTGAAAATCCCGATCCGCCCGCGCTCCGGAAGCGCGCATGTCGTGCGCCACAGATAATCGTGATCCAGCTCATTGTCGCTCGGCGCCTTGAAGCTCGTCACCTGGCAGCCCTGCGGATTCACGCCGGACATCACGTGCTTGATCGTGCCGTCCTTTCCGGCCGCGTCCATCGCCTGAAAGATCAGCAGCAGCGACCAGCGATCCTGCGCATACAGCTTTTCCTGGAGCTCACCCATCAGTTGCACGCTCCGCTGGAGCAACTCGGTCGCCTTCTCGGGTGATTTGATTTTACCCGTGTCGCGCGGGTCAATGTCCTTCAGTCGGAATTTGCCGCCCTTGTTAATGCGATAGCCGTCTGCGAGTTCGTTGAGTGAGTGCATGGGTCGGGGAATTGCCGCCGACATGGTAGGGGCATGCTGCTTCAGCGCCGATTGAAATTTTCGGCGTGGTGCGGACATTCTTGTCCGCGCATTTGGGATTACGGCAAAGGCACGTTTTCGGACACCTGCTACCAGGCGCGCTCGATCGAGCGGCGCTTCCACAGGAACTCGAACATGTTTCCCTCGTGCGGCTGGTCCCAAGAGATCGCCATCGTCGAGATCGGCCCGATGTTGAGCCGATCGATTTCACCGAATGCCTCCAACTCGCCGATGAATTTCGCATCCTTCGTGATCGCGGACACCGCAAGGCTGTAGCCGATGTTGTGCAGCATCTCCGACTGCGGGCATTGCACCACGCTGGCGTACGGGCAGAGAAATTCCTTGTTCGCCAGCGGATGCGCGAAGCTCTCGCAATGCACGATCGTCGGGCGCAGATAAACGCCGCCTTCGAACTCGACCCTGCGTGGACCGCCTCGATATTTCGCCGTCGCATCCGTCGCGCCGGGCGCTTTCAGGCCGTCCTCGATCTGCGCGTCAATGAAGTCCGCCATCTTGATATTCGCAAAACCGGAGAGCCGCGCGTTCGGATCATCATTTTTCGTTGGCTGGATCGGTCCGAGTTTTTGCGCGAGCGCATCCGCGATTTCCGCCGCGTATTTCGACACGACCACGGCACTCGCATTGATGCATGAGCGCCCGCCGTTGTCGCTGATCGCGCCGGCAATCACGTCGATGTATTCGCGCCAGTTCTCGATGCAGTCGTCGCCGATGATGAATTTGCTCCAGCCCGGCCCGTGCAATTGGATCGCCGGATTGTTCGCATACTGCGCCATCGTGTTCTTGTCCCCGAAGATGAGCGCGCGCCCGCAACTCTTCAGAATCTCACCGGCACCCTCGTGGTCCGTCGGATAAAAGCCGAACGCCTCGGAAGGGACGCCCGCCGCGATGAACGCCTGGATGAGACGGAAGGGGGTCCAAGGCTCTTCGCGACCGGGCTTGATCACGACCGGAGTCTTCAGCGCGATCGCCGGGAGCCAGAGCGAATTCACCGCGGGCGAGTTGCTGGGCATCACGAGCCCGAGCGCCTCGCACGACGGAAAAAACGAAAGCTTCGTGCCGAACTGTTCGCCGAAGCCCTGGTCAATAATCGTCATGTTCAGCCCGCGCGAGAGGCCGTTCAGGATCACGTCGAGGTGCGTGAGCGCGTAGTGAATCTTCGTCATGTTCCGCCGCACCATCACGTGCGGCAGCCCGCTCGTGGCGCTGAGTGTCGCCACGTATTCGTCCGCGCTCTGCATGTGCCCCTTGTCGCCGAGCGGCAGCGTGCCGTTCAGGAAAAATTCGCCCGCCTGCGCACTCATCGCGACCAGTTGCGCGACGGTGAATTTTTTCAGCGCCGCGCGCGCCTCGCCGAGCTTGCGGAAATCTTTCCGGAGAATGCCCGCGTTGATCGAGGACACGACCGCCTTCACCTCTCCGGTGCGGTGGTCCTTGATTTCAAGTTTGTCGAGGCTATCGTAGCTGCGGCCGAGACGGAGGACGGGAAGATGCGGGACGGTGCTCATAGCGGATGGGGTTGCGTTAAAGGTGAGGTGGCAATTACTACGTGAGCGTAATAATGATGGCAAAGGATTTCTCTGCCACGTCGCAGCGCGAGGGGAAATCGGAAGCAGATTCACGATGAGGTTGCAACGGGCTGCGCGTTCCGCCCGCGGCTCCCGAGCTTGTCCGTCCGGACGCCGCACTCCGCGTTCCCCGGAACAATCCAATCCATGAAATCCATTCTCAATGCCCTGCTTCCAGGGTTGATCTGCTTCTTCGCCGCGATGGTCCCGGCACGCGGCGCCGAGCCCGGCATGAAGGGCATTTTCAAAGGGAACGACAAGCCGGCGAATCTCGCATTCGTCTCCGCGCGCAAAGGAGAGCCGGTGTTCGACAAGGAAGCCATCGTGTTCATTTTCTCCGGGAAGGATCACTCGAAGGCGGCGAAGCCGGAGAATAGCGCCGGCTTCGGCGATTTTGGCAGCGTGCTCGTCGTGATCGTGAATTCCGACGGCCAAATCTTGGGCAGGCAGGTGGCGCACTCGGCGCATGGCAAGGGCTCGTTCAGCTCCGGCGGCACTCTCAAGCTGACCGACTACACGATCGCGAATGGCAGGCTGAGCGGGAAGATTTCCAGCGGTGCCGTCTCGGAGTTTTTCAAGAAGACTGGGGAAGTCGAACTGGCCTTCCACACGAAGGCCGCGTAGCCGTTCAGACTCTGCCGAGAGCTTCCTTCGCCACGCGGTTTCCGCTTTCGATCGCGCCGCACATGAAGCCGGAAAAATTCGCGCTCGTGTGCTCCCCGGCGAAGAGCAGGCGGCCCCTGAGTTCGGGCGTGGCACAATTTTCAAGCACGGTCGTGACCTGTCCGACGAGCGGGCACGCGTAGGAGCCGAGTATGAACTCGTGCGTCGGCCAGTGCATCATCACGCGCTTCTCGAGCGCGGCGGCTTCCGCGCCGGGGAAGACCTTGCCGAGTTCCTTGAGCGTGGTGTCGAAGCGATCCTTCGGTGTGGCCTCCGCGCCGTTTTTGCCGCCGAGGAAATTCGTCAGGATGCCGCAAGGGCCGTCCTGTCCGCGGCTTGTCTCCCAGCAGGCTTGAAAGCTCTGCTCGCTGTACGTGCTCCCGTTGTTCACCGGCTCGGCCTTGCGCCAGATGCGGCTCTTGAAGGCGATCATCGCCTTCGTATTCGTGCCGTAGCCGAGTTCCTCGATCGCCTCGAGTTTGCCCTTGCTGAGCCCGAGTCTTTTCAGCCCGCCGACGCGTCCGCTGCGCAGCATGGTGAAGGGCAGCGCGCAAATCGTCTTTGAAAACGCGAACTCCTTCGGGCCGTCCGGCGTGTCAAAAGTGAGCCGCACCTTGCCTTTCGGATCAGCGGCGATGGCGATCAGCCTGTGCTTCGCGTGGATTTTCACCTTGCCCGCGATGGCCTTTTCCAGCGCCTCGATGAGTCGGCTGTTTCCGCCTTTCACCCGCTTCGATTCATCGCTTTCGCCATACATCTCGAAACCGTCCTTCGTCTCCGGTGAAAGATACGTGATGAGATTGAGCGCCGACTGCTCCTTCGTCGCGCGACCGTATTCGATCTCGTAGGCCACATCGAGCAGCCGGATCACCCACGGCTCCACCTTGCCGTCGAATGAACGCAGGTAGTCGGCGATGCTCATGCCGTCGAACTTCCGCGCTTTTGCCGTATAATTTTCCCGCTTATCCAGCAGTCCTCGCGCATCCTTCGCGAGCTGCATTGCGAGGGGAGCAAAGGCGGGAATCAGTTCATTGTCGGTGCGGGTCTTTCCCTCAAAATGATAGTATTCCACGCCGGGATCGCCCTTCTTCAGTTCCTGGATTTCGACGCGGAGTTCCTTCGCCAGCGAGATCAAATCCTTGTGATTGGAATCCACCAGTTCGCCGCCGAGTTCGCAGAACATCGGCTTCCCGTCGTTCAGCTCGGGCGTGATGAAACCATCCAGCGTGAAGATGCGTCCGCCGATGCGATTGCTGGCCTCGAAAATCTCGACCTGCGCGCCCGCCTGCACGAGTCGCAAAGCCGCGGTAAGCCCCGCGGCTCCGGCACCGATGATCGCGATGGGTTCCTGCGGCACGCGGGCGTGGCTGGTTTCGGCAGCCAGCAGCGTTGCGACGACCGCGGCCGCGGATTTGCCGAGGAATTCACGGCGGCTGAGACCGTCCGCCGGTGGCGCTGCGGCGCGGCGGACGATGCTGATGAGTCTGCGGAGGAGCGGCGTGTGTGGGGTCATAACGGTGCGCGTGGCGAGCGAGGACTAACTGAAAACTTCCATGATGAAAACGGTGAAGAACATGTCGCTCAGGCGGGCGGAAAACTTCGCGTCAGTCGTTTTCCCGCATCACTTCGCGACGCGTGCTGAAAGCCCGCTCGGCGATGTCCGCTGCAAGCGCGACGCCTTTCACCCTGCGGATTTCCTCGCTGCGGCGGCGCGCATTTTCGCCGTAGCGTGAATCGCGGAGCACCTTCTCGATCGCCGTGCGCAGGCGTGCGACGGAGAGTTTTCCCGGCTGCACGACCTCTGCGACGCCGAGGAAATCCAGCCGGCTCGCGACGCCAGGCTGATCGTTCGTGATCGGGATCGCGACCATCGGCAGGCCGTGGCTGAGCGACTCGAGCGCGGTGTTCAGGCCGGCGTGCGTGATGCTCAGCGCCGCGCGCCGGAGCAGCGCGAGCTGCGGCGCGAACGAAACGACGATCGGCGTTCCGGCAAAAGTCGCCGCGAGCGCGCCCGCATCCTGATCTCGGCTGCCGAGGGAAATGACGAGCTGCGCATCGAGCCCGGCGCACGCGGCGGCGATGGTGCGGAAGATGAAGTCCTGCCGGTTTTGCAGCGTACCCATCGAGGCGTAGATGAGCGGACGCCCGTCGAGCTTCTCCCACGGGAACGCGATCTCATCGGCGCTCTCCTCGTCGTGCCACGGGGCGGTGAAGTGAAAGTTGCCCGGCAGTTCCTGCCGGGGAAAATCGAAGAACGCCGGCTGCTGTGCGATCTGCGCGAGGCCCGTGCTGGCGGTGAGTCCGCCCGCGAGCGGTGACAGTCGGTGATGCGCGCGGTTGCGCCCGATCTCATTCACCACGGGCCGCGCGAGCCAACGGAGCAGCGCGTAGCCGAATGCATTGCGCGCGCGGCCGAGCAGCCCCGGCGCGAATCGCCACGGCAGCACGCCGGGCGGCACGCGGGGATCGGGATTCATCGCGAGCGCATTGCAGACGGTGACATGCGGAAGCCCGAGACGATCCGCGACCGTGCCGCCCGCCGCAGCGACCTGGTCCACGAGCAGCGCGTCCAGCTTCTCCCGCGCGATCATTTCCGGCGCATCGGTCAAAATCGCCGCCGCGCCGCGCCGAAGCAGCTCTGCGGTGAATTGGATCGCCTTCATGCCGCTCAGCTTCCCGAGTTCCGCCGAGGTCGCGCGCATCGAGCCTTCGGGAAATTCCTTTTCACCGATCGCCGCAAATCCCAGCCCCGCGGCCAACGCTTTCCGCCGCGCATCGGGACGCGCCACGACCGTCACGCGATGTCCGCGGCGCTGCAGTTCGCGCCCGAGCGTGGTCATGGGATTCAGATGCCCGCTGAGTTCCGGGCAGACGAGGCCGAGGTGCGACATGCGCCGGATCGAAACAGATGCGTGCGCGGATTCCAGCCCTGCTTTCCGAATTGGGCGAAGAACCTGTTCGCTTTGGAGGCAGCTTCGGCTTCACTGTGCGGATGCGCGCGCACGACAACGCACCATTTTCCGCGGCACGCGCCGCCTCCCTATGAGTGAGATCGCGACATGGATTCGTGAATGCGACGAGAAACTCTTCGCCCGGTTTCACGTCCGGCATTCGGACATTCTCGTCGCCAATGCGCGACTGGGACCAGTGGATTTGGCCTCCGCAGACGGCGTGATGATCACCGGTGGGCCGGATATTGCGGCCGAGTTTCACGTCGAGCCGCCACGCGACGTGCTGCTGATTCGCGACCCGGAGCCGGCGCGCGATGCGTGGGAGATCGCCGCGGCCCGGCACGCCGTCGAGCAGGGGCTCCCGATTTTCTGCATCTGCAAAGGCCTGCAGGTGCTGAACGTCGCGCTCGGCGGCACCCTGCTGCTCGACATTCGCGGGCACGATCTTCCCGAGATGAAATCCGCGAACGTGCAGCCGCTGCGTCACGCATCCGGCGTGCGGCATCGTTTTGAAAAAGTGAACAGCTCCCACCATCAGGCGCTCGATCGTGTGGCGGATGCGCTGGAAGTCGAGGCATGGCACGCGGGTGACGGGATCATCGAGCAGGTGAGAATCCGCAACTTTCCGTGGGGGCTGGGCGTCCAATATCACCCGGAGCGCGATGAAGGTTACGCGAGCCTGTTCGAGGATTTCTTCGCGCAGCTCCGACACAGATCGACAAACCAAAAAACATGAACCGACAGGAACTCACCATCCGCTGCGGCTTTGAGTTTGCATACGAGGCGTCGGCGCGGACGCCTGCGATTCTCAAGACCAAGCCGCGTCTCGATCCCTGGCAGCGAAAAGAGCGGGAGCAGATGTCATTCTTCCCCTCACTCGCCGCGCAATCGTATGAGGATTCGCATGGCAATATCGTGCAGCGCTTCACGCTGCCTCCGGGCCGCACAACGGTGCGGCACGACATCTTCGTCGCGGTGCCGGTGACGACCGACGACCACTGGCTGGTCGATCAGCCCGTGCCCGTGTCCGAGGTCCCGCCGGAGTTGCTCCACTACACGCTGCCGAGCCGCTATTGCGATTCGGATCGGCTGATGATTTTTGCGGCGCAGCAGTTCGGCCAGTTTGCAGACGGCCTCCCGCGCGTGCAGGCGATCTGCGACTGGGTTCACAGGAACATCCAATACCGCTGGGGTTCCGGCAGCCCCTACACGTCCGCGAGCGAAATCCTCGCGCAGGGCCACGGTGTGTGCCGTGATTTTGCGCATCTCGCCGTGGCGCTTTCACGGTGTTTCAATGTGCCGACGCGCTACGTCACGGGCTACGTGCCCGATGTCGGCTGCCTCGATCCGGGATCGCCGATGGATTTTCATGCCTACATGCAGGTCTATGTGGGGCACCGCTGGTACACATTTGATCCGCGTTTCAATGAGCCGCGCATCGCGCGGATCAATATTGCGTGCGGGATGGATGCGGTGGACGGCGCGTTCTCGACGCTGTTCGGCCCGGCGAGTCTCGCGTGGTTCAATGTCTGGGCCTATCAGGTCGATCCTCTGGAGGTGCACCTCGGCGATCCGATCGACCTGTCGAGACGCCTCGACGGCACGCCAACGCTGCGTTTTCCGCCGCGCATGGGGTGAGCTGTTTCTCGCCGGGTTTGCCCCCGCGGCCGGGTCTGGCATGAAGGGCGCATCGCGCTGCACGGCTCCGATTGCCATTTGCTCGACAGAGGCGGGTTTCAGAAATTCGAGCGCTTCGGGAGCATCGTGCTCATGCGGCCTTGCGCTCAGGCGGCGTGGCAGCAGTCGCGGCCCGAGGGGTAGCGCACGGTGACGGCGACTTTCTCGCGTGAAAATGGAAACCGCTGGCAGGGCCGCGAGAAGCTACCGGCGACGCGGGTGATCGAGGTGGATGGCATCGCATTCCAGCTCAACTCGACGGATTTCGGGCACCTCGGGATTTTCCCTGAGCAGCGCAGGCAGTGGCAGCACATCGCGCGGGACTGCGCGGCATTCCGCACACGGCATGGGCGCGCGCCGCGGGTAAGCGCAGCCGCCGCCGCGCCTTTTCGGACACGGCGGCGGTGTGCGTGCGAGGTGGCAGAACTTTTTTCTAGAAGCTCAGCGTGGCCTGCAGATAGCCGAAGTCGGCGTCGCTGGCGGTGCCGGTCTGGCGCAGGTAGTCGCCCGCGAAGAAGTGGCTGTAGCCGACGAGGAGGCTGAGGTGCTGGTTCACTTTCCAGTTCGCCGTGAAGTCAATCTCATGCCCGGCAAAACCGCTCGCGCCGATGGTGCGCACGTCCCTGCCCGGCGTGGTGACCTTTTTGACCGTCGTGACGCCCATGCTGGTCGTCGTGGTCGTGGTGGTTTTGGATGGCGTCGTCGTGCGCAGCGTGCTGTTGCCGTTTGAGCCATACCAATAGTCGGTGGTCTCCGCGAGGAAGAAGGCGTGGTAGTCGAGCGTAACTTCCACGTTCTTCAGCGGCTTCGCGCTGAGGGAGAGGCGGAGGTCGTGCAGGTTGCGCCAGGCGAACTCGTCCATAATGCCGTAGTTCGCGTGGTTCGACGGGAAGAGATTTTGAAAGGACTGGCTGCTTCCATCCTTGGAGTTCCTGTCGCCGCTGGCGTAGTCGTATTCGATGCCGATGCGCGGCTTCCACGGCGCGTTCTCCCATGTGTAGCCGCCGGTGATGGCGAGCGCGAGGGCGTGGTGGTTGAGCCGCTTGGTGGTCTTGTCGCCGGTCCAGAGGTTGCCAAACTGATAGGCAAACTCAGCGCTGTAGTCGAAGCCGTGCAGTGCGCCGGGCTTTGATTTCCAGCGGGTGCCGAGTGTGGCGATGCGCTGGGCGGGGCCGTTGTAGCTGCCGTCGGCGTTCGTCTTGTTCGTCGGGTCGAGGTCGGGCTGTGCGTCGGCCTTGTCGCGGTAGAGGAAATACAGCTCGGTGGTCTGGAAGCCGAGGATGTCCGTGCCGCCGTAGATGCCGAAAAAATTGTCGGTGCTGTCGCTGTCGTTGATTTCGTTTTTGCGGATCTGCACGGGGCGCACGGCAAAGGCGTCCACCCAGAATTTTTCCGTCTGAAGGCGGAGCTTCACACCGTCGTAGGTGCGGCCGAAGTTGCCCCACTTGCTGTCGGCGACGAGCCGGTTATCGCCGTAGTTCAGCGGCTGTCGGCCGACGGTGAGCGTGAGCGGGAATTGCTTCACGTTGCCCAGCTCGACATAGAGCTGGCGCAGATCGAAGTAGTCACCGCCCTCGACGCCGTTGATGCCGGGGACATTGCCGCGCCCGCCGAACCACTCGCGGGTGTCCTGCACCTGCGCGTAGATTTTCAGCCAATCGGCCGGCTTGACCGCGAGGCCGAGGCGGAATCGGCTGAGAACCCAGCCGTCGTCGCGCACGTCGTTGACGGACTTGTCGAAGTCCCGGTTGTTGTCGCGGATTTCCCAGCGGAGCCGCTCCTCGAAGTCGAGAGTGAGGTGGCCATTGGCGAAGGTGAGCGCGTCGGATTTGGGCTCGGGCTTCTTTTCGGGTTTGGCTGCGGGCTGTTCTGTGCTGTCTGCCGCCGTGGCGGCAAAGGCTGAGGAGGCGAGCAGTAGTGTGATGCCGCCGCTCAGGATGTGTTTCGTTGTCATGGTGTTTGGATGCGTTTTTTGCTTCCGCACACCTCCGGAAGTCCGGTCGGTGAGTGATGTTTTTTCTGAGATATTCCCCGGCGTGTGCCGGTGGAAAATTTAGAGATCGCCGCCGTAGGCGATGAGGCGGCGGTAGTGCGTGAGGAGTTCCACGAGCGCGAGGACGAAGGCGCCGCGCTGCAGATGTATGGGCGCCTGCGTGGGCGTTTCGAGGATGACCTCGAACGGCTGCGGGCGCGCACCGGGAGGCGCGCTGAGGATGCCGTCGTAGGCGGTGTGGATGATTCCCTCCTCGGCATGGAAGCCGTCAATTTTGCTCCGGCGATCCAGCGGCAACGCTGTCTCGACGGTGGCGAGCGCGGGGCGGAGCAGGTGCTCGGTGAGCGTGTGGCCACGCGCGAAGGCGTAGAAGCCCTCGCTCGTGTCGTCGGAATGCAGCGAGATGTAGCCGTGGTATTGCTCGCGCAGGATTTCCTTTTCGAGGAGCGCGACCTCGGGCTCCAGCGAGCCGGTCCAGAATTCGCGGTTCAGATCCTTGCCGCTGCGCGAATGGCGCGTGCGATCCTCGTAGCCGGTCGGGTTTACGAGTGGATAAACGTGCAGTTCGTAGCCGCGTCCGCGCACGGCGGAGTCGTCGAGCGCGCGGACAAAATCGCAGAGCGCGAGGACGCCCGCGGGTTCGTCGCCGTGGAC
>JBDSAR010000135.1:0-4881 GCA_039922035.1 Chthoniobacteraceae bacterium | reverse complement strand
GGCTGACTGTTCCGCCGCGGCCGTGGAAAAAACGAATGCCGACGCCCGTCTGCACGCCAACTGCGGCGAGTCGCGCCTGCGAGCAATGCAGCGCCCACTGGCTCGCGATGATGCCCGCGTCCTTGTTGCTGTCGCTGTAACCGACCATCACCTGCTGCACGAGATCGCCGGGGCGTCCGTCGCGCTTCGCGTGAAATTCGAGACTGCGGCGCGTCACCGGCTCCTCGACGAATTTGCGCAGCATGTCCGGCCCGGCCTCGAGATCGTCCGCCGTTTCAAAGAGCGGCACGACCGGCAGGAGACACACGATGCCCTCGGGAAAACTCCGCAGAAGCCCCGCCTCGCGTGCAAGCACATAGACGACCAGCAGATCGGAAAGTCGCCGCGTCATGCTCACGATGAGCGCGCCGATTCCCTCTGCGCCGAAAGTCCCGAGATGCTGCGCGAGGACGCGGAAGCAGCCGAGCACTGCATCCGCCTCCGGGCCCGCACTCGCGGCAGGATGCAGGAATGGCCGCGGTGAACGCAGTTCGCGTTCAAGGAATCGCAGCCGATCAGCTTCGTTCCAATCCTCCCAATCGCTGCCGTCGAGTCCCGCCGCGCCCATGAGCTGCGAGAGCGCCTTCGCGTGAAAGGCGGAGTTTTGCCGGACATCGAGATGAGCGAGGTGAAAGCCGAAAACCTCCAGCGCACGCTGGATCGGCTCCACGTCGGATTCCGCGAGACGCCGCGCGCCGGCGGTCACGAGTGAATCGTGCAGCAGCGCGAGATCCGCGGCGAGTTCGCTGCGGTCGCGGTAGGACTCCGGGCCATCGCGAAGCTGCGCGATCTGGCCCTGCGGCTTCTCAATCGGGATGCGCGCAAGCATCAGCTCCGCGAACTGCCGCCACGGCTCATCCGCGTGGCTCGCGATCAGCGGCTTCGCCGTCTCGCCGAGCAACGCCGCGAGCCGTGCAATTCCCGCGAGCAACGCATCCGGCGGCGGCTGCATCCAAGTCGTGAGCGTGAGCTTTTCCGCCAGCGCGGCGAGGCTGCGGTGATGCACGACGAGCGCATTTGTGCGCAGGCGTTCGAGATTTTCCCTCGTCACTTCCGCGGTCACTCCAGGATGCCCGTCGCGATCGCCGCCGACCCACGTGCCGAAGCAAAGCCGGGGCATCGCCCCCGGCTTGCGCAGCGGCGCGACATCGAAGCCCGCGCCTTCCCACGCGATGCGCAGCCGCTCGTCGAGCAGCGGCAGCACGGATGGGAAAACCTCGCGCAGATAGTGCATCACGTTGCGGCGCTCGTCGGTGAGCGTCGGCTTTTCCAAAAGGATCTCGCCCGTGCGCCACAGACGCTCGAGTGCGGAGCGAAGTTCATCCGCGATGCGGCGCACGCCTGTCGCCGTGTGCGGCTCACGTCCGGAACGCTGGAGCAGCGCAAAAAGCATCCGGTGATGATCGAGCACCGAGAGGCGCTTCGCCTCGGTGGGATGCGCGGTGAGCACCGGCTCAACGCGGACGCGCGGCAGGCACGCCGCGATCTCCGCGGCAGGCAGTCCGCGCGCTTTCAGCCGTGTGAGTTCGTGGCCCCAGAGCCCGTGTTCCGCATCGAGGCCCTCGTGCTCCTCGCGCAGTTCGCGCACGGTGCCCGCGGCATTTTCCTCCACCATGTTCAGAAGCTGGAAGGCGACCGAGTATGCGAGCCCGAGCCGCTCAGGCAGACGCTCCGGATCCCACGGTGGCAGTGGCCTGCCGGTCCACGGCAGATGGTCCGCAAGTTCAGTGTGCCCCAGCCCGCGCAGCACGTCCGCGAAGGCCTCGATGAGGACGCCGAGATCGCGGTCAATCTGCTCGAAGCCAATGGCCAGATAGTCCGGCTTGGTGTTTCCCTGCATAAATTTCCCTGCGCGCTTTCTGCCGTGCCGCGGCGCGCGCCGCAAACGAAAATTTTGCCCCCTACGGCTTCGAGATTTCGATGCGGTAGAATTTGACCTCCCCCGTCGCCGCCGGGTCGGTCATCGTGCGCTCCGTGCCGTTGTCGGTGAAGGTCGCGCCGGGGACCGGCGTCCACGTCGCGCCATTCAGGTTCGTTTTGTAAGTCAGCGTATAAGTCCGTCCGGCGACGACGGGACTGAACGCGATACTCTTCTGCGTCGGCTGGCCACTCACCGGGGCGATGGCCAGGAGGAACCGCGATGTGGCATCCCCCGGCGTGAGGCCCGCGGTGTATTTGAAAAGATTCGACAGCCCACTGGCATCGCTCACTGCGTCCGGGGCCGCGGCGGGATTGTTCAGGCCGAAGTATTGCGTCTGCCAGTCATCGCCGATGCCGTCGCCCGCGTAGCTGCCGAAGTTGTCCGGGATGGCGTCCAGCACGGTGAGATTCAGCGAGCCGGTGAAGCCGCCGAGCGTCCCTTGCACGGTGGCCGTGGTATTTTGATAAACCGCGGTCGCGGTCGCGAGCCCCCCCGCAGAAATCCCGGCAAGCGGCCCGCCAACCACGCTCCACGCAACACTCGCAACGGGCACGGTCAGCAAGCTTGCATCATCCAGAAAATGCCACGCGGCGAGTTGGAGCGTCGCGGTTTCATTCACGTTCAGGGACGGGGCATTCAACGAGAGGCCGGTCATGTCGTAGAGCTGGCCGACGTAGCCGCTCTTCGCCGTCGCAGTCCCTGCGGTGGCGGGAATGATGCCGGTGATTCCACCCACGCTGCCGTCATTCGTGTAGCTCCCGCTCGTGGCGCGTCGGCCACCGGCATCCGGGGTCTCAGTGGTGACGGCATAATTGGCGCTCGTGCGGGGACCGGCAAGAAGGGGCGCAGCCAGAGCGGCGAACAGAATGAAGATGGCTGTGTTCGTTTTCATGGGGTTTTTAATCGGGCTGACTTGCGAGCCACTCTTCGTAGCTCCGTTTAGGAATCGTAAGCACTGCCGCGGAGAGCGCGGCTGAGGAGCGCTCACGGACAAGATAAAGCTGAAAGGCACGCTGGGATTCGATCACTGCGCTCACATCGCCTGGCTGTCGGAGCTGCACGCGCAGGACGTTTTGCAAGTCGCCGGGAAGATCCTCGAAGTACGCCTTTCGCTGCGCCTCATCGCCGGGCTTTGTCGGCGACGAAAGCACCTGCGCCACCTGTGCCGTGGCCTCATTGGTGTAGGCACCGCTGCGGGCCTTTACCTGTGTTGGACCGACTGGCGGCTGCGATGCCGGAACTCCGGCAACCGGGCGCGGGGAAAGTTCCCACGTTACTTGCTCCTGGAATTCGCCGTTCTTGCCTTCCCTTAGCACGGCAAGGCGCGCGCGAAAGCTGCCGTCTTTCACAGCCAGCAGACCGCTTCGCGCAGCCTCTACGGCCCTGCGCTGTGGAGTGTGAAGTAAGGCGTCATTTTCAAACCGCTCCCGCAGAAGTCGCTCCACGATGATGGGCCTCGCCACAGTACGCGCAAAGCGCACGGGGTCATTGCCGAGAGCCGCCTTAATCTCAGCGAGCACTTCCGGCGCACGGGTAGTGAAATCAATACGCTGCACCTCCGCAGCGACCACCGCCTCGGTGATCCGCACGCCATAGGCACGCTCCAGCACTATTTCCTTTTTGATTTCATCGCGCACGAGCTTTTCGATGAGCGAAGGGGGCAGCGCTTCCTCGATGGGAGGCTTCTCCCCATTCCGAAGCCCGTAATAGACTCGCTCCACCGCCATGCGCGCCTCGCACAGCGAGGCGAGGTCGGTCGCCGCAAATGCGATTGCGCCCAAGGCAAGGACGAGAGCGGCGGCCATTCCGAATCCCTTTGTTCCAGCGATTGAAAACCGGGCGCTCATTATCTCCGGTAAATATAGAGCGGGAGTACGGGGTTGTAGAGGAAGGTATCGTTGAGATTCCCGGAATTGCCCGAACCGCCCCAGACGATCATCTCTGTTCCAGTCCATACCGCAGTGTGCAGATAACGTGCAGAAGCAGCGTTTAACATCGTCGTCGCGGACCATACGCCTGTCGTGGGATTGTAGCGTCCGCCAGTATTCAAAAGGTTGTCACCATTTCCGCCCCACACGATCATCTCCGTCCCGGTCCAGACCGCCGTGTGGGAAGTCCGCGCCGCAGGTGCAGCGGTGGCATTCACTGCGGTCCAAGCATTCGATGTCGGATTGTATCGTCCTCCATCGTTCCGGTTGCTGCCGCCGAACCCACCCCAGGTGATCATTTCGGTGCCAGTCCATATCGCAGTGTGATCGGTTCTGGCCACGGGCGCATTCGTGGTCGTGACGGCGGACCATGCATTCGTGCCGGGAGTATAGCGTGATCCAGTATTGAGATAGCTTGCACCGTCCGTCCCTCCCCACACGACCATCACTGTCCCCGTCCAAACCACCGTGTGACTGAAGCGGGCAGCAGGGGGAGTGGTATTCGACACTGCCGTCCATGCACCTGAGGTGGTGTTATAACGGGAACCAGTGCTTAAGGCGGTGCCATTCGTTCCTCCCCACACGATCATATCCGTACCCGTATAGACGGACGAGTGATTCGCACGCGCGACAGGCGCGCTGGCGGTCGTAACGGCCACCCATGCATTGGTCGTCGGGTTGTAGCGCCCGCCGGTGTTGGTGTAGGCGAGGGCAATGTCAATTCCGCCCCAGACAATCATCTCAGTCCCACTCCACACAGCCGTATGTCCATATCGAGCGGTCGGCGCACCAGTGGCGGCAACCCGGGTCCAAGAGTTAGTCGCGGGATTGAATTTTTCCCCGTCGTTCAGTTCGCTGCTCGCTAACCCGCCCCAGACGATCATCTCACTCCCAGTCCACACCGCCGTGTGAAGAGAACGAGCGGCAAAGGGAGCCACCGCCACCCAAGTATTCGTCGCGGGATTGTAACGACCCCCGGTATTGGAGAATGCA
>JBDSAR010000134.1:0-8262 GCA_039922035.1 Chthoniobacteraceae bacterium | reverse complement strand
GATGGAAAATCGCTGCGCTGGGATCGCGTGATCATCTCCGGCAGTTCGCACGGCAGCACGACCGCCGCGCGATTTGCGAAGCATGTGAAAGTGGATCGCGTGGTGATGTTCTGCGGCCCGCGCGATCAGCTGGAGTCGTGGCAGGCACTGCCGTCCGCGACGCCGGCGAGTCGTTACTTCGGCTTCAGCCACGTGCTCGATGGCGGCTGGAGCGGCGGGCACTACTGCCGCTCGTGGGAGATGATCGGCCTGCATCAGTTCGGCCCGATCGTGGAGGTGGACAAAGCCAAGGCACCGTACGGAAACACACGCCGGCTCACGACGGATGCCGACGTGAAGGGCGACGACAAGCGTGCGCACAGTTCCGTCACGCCCGGCAGCGCGGCAGTGAAGGACGCGTCGGGAAAATACATCCACGAGGATGTGTGGCGGTATCTTTTCAATCAGCCAGTCGATCGGATCGGCCAGCCCGTGGCGCACGATCCGGGCTGCGCAATGGATCTCCGCGGCGCGGAGAAGAAGCCGAAGAAGTAGTGTGAGGTTTGCAATGGCGCGCGGGCGGGCGCGGCGTGGAGCGCCGAGCGTCCCGCCGGCCACTTGAATTCGCCGAAGGCCTCTTCATTTCTTCGGCGATTCTATGAGGGAGGATTCGGTGTGAGGAGAAGTGATTCTGCGCGTGGTGTCGTCGTGGCCTGCGAGGACGCACGGTGCTCCTCGCCTACTTTGACGGACGCGGATTCTCCGGACGCGCACCCTGCGTGGGAGCGATGAATGCCTCGTGCTCCTCACGCGTGACAAAGCCGTCGTGGTTCGCATCGATCCGATCGAACAACTGCTTCGGACCGCTGAATTCCTCGCGGCTCACCTTGCCGTCCTTGTTCTTGTCATCGCGTCCGGTGACTGCCTCCCACGGGATGCCGCGGCGCGGTGCGGCGGGCGCGGGCACGTTCGCACGCGGGTCGCGCGCCGTGAGCGCGGGATCGGCGGTGCTTTCCGTCGTGAGCGCCTCGGTCTTCGCGGAGTTGCCCGTGAGCCGGTCATCGAAAAATGCAGCGACGATGTCCTCGATATTCTTCCCTGCGAAGCCCGGCCCGCCGTGGCCTGCGCCGTGGATGGTGTGGAAGTGCGCGCTCACGCCCGCCTTTTTCAGCGCGTCGAAAAGGAGTGTGCTCTGATTGATCGGCACGGTCGGATCCTTGTCGCCATGCACGATGAGAAACGGCGGATCGTCGCTGCTCACGTAGGTGATCGGGTTCACGCGCGCGGCCTTGTCCTTGTTTTCCATCACCGCGCCGCCGATCAATTTTGCCTCCGGCGAAGAAGCGGTCGCGTGGCTTTCGTAGCCTCGCGTGGTGACGAAGACGGTGAAATCCGTCGGCCCATAGTAATCGCACACCGCCTGCACGCGACTGCTCTGATCGAGGTTCGCGCCGACATCAAAATCCTTCACATCACCACTTGTGCCAACCAGCGCGACGAGGTGCCCGCCCGCCGAACTGCCCCATACGCCGAAGCGCTTCGGGTCGAGATTGTATTCGTTCGCGTGCGCGCGCAGCCAGCGGATCGCCGCCTTGCAGTCCTCGATCTGCGCCGGAAAAGTGGCGTGCCCGCTCAGCCGATAGCCGATGCTCGCGACCGCGAAGCCGCGATCGAGGTAGCCTCCGCGCAAGGGCGGACACTGGTCCTTGTTCCCCGCAGCCCAGCCACCGCCGTGGATCCAGATCAGCAGCGGCATCGGCGCCCCTGATTTTTCCGGCAGGTAGAGATCGAGCTTCTGCCGCTCGTGACCGCCTTCGACGTAGGCGATGTCGCGGTGCGCCTTCACGCCATCGGGCACGCGCGGCGAGGGCGGCTGTGCATTCGCCGTGATGCACATGGCGAGTGAGACGGCGAGGAGTGTGGGAATTATTTTCATCGGTGGGAGACGAGGGTGAAGTGCGGATTGCCGGGTCGCGGGTCGGGGGCGACGCGCATTCGTATGATGCCGGACTGAAACGTCACCGCGGCAGAGGAGTTGCGGAAAGATTTGCCGTTGCGCTCAGATCACGGTCACCAGGCTGCGGGAACTCACAGCGTTGACACGCGGAGCTTCGCGCCCGGATGGTTCGAGGCATATGCAACCCCCGGCATCCTCTCTCCGCGCCGCGCGCATTTTCATCCTTAGCATCGCAATCTCGTCGCTTCACCCCGAGAGCGCTTCCGCGTGGGGGCCGATGCACTCCTCGATCACCGAGGCGGCGTTCGATGCGTTGCCGGAGTGGGAGCGCGGCGTGCTGGCAGAGCAGCGGGCGCGACTCATCGAATTCGACTGCATGATCCCGGACTTCGCGCGCGCAGCGAGCAACCGTGCGAAGCTCGGAAAATATGCGGTGCTGCCGAATGGCGATCCATTCACGCACGAGCCGCACAGCCGCGCGCACAACTACGCGCAGATGCTCCATTACGTGACGAAGGCGGCGGAGCAAATCCGCGCGGGCAATGCCGACGAGGCTTCGCGCTATGCAGGCTGCCTGCTGCATTTCCTCGAGGACTGCGGGAGCCCCGCGCATTCGATCCCGAGCGACAACCAGCACGGGCTGATGAAGGATCTCATCGCGGTGCCCGAGGCGTATCGCGATCGTCCGCTGCACGGGCTGATCGAGGACGGGCAGCTCGCGCTCGACCTCGCGGGCTACAAACCGCGACTGCTCGGCACCACGCCGGAGGAGGCGACTTTTCATCTCGTGGAGCGGCTGCATTTCGCGGTGCGCAATGCGCGCTCGCAAGTAATCCCGATTTTGCAGGGCGTCTTCACGAAGGATCAGCCTGCGATGGATGCGGGACGCAGAAAAGCTGCGACGGCGGACGCGCAGATTTCCGCCGACGCGCTGCACACGATCCTCTGCATCGGGAAGAACCGCTTCGATGATGCGGAGAAGGCGCAGTTGGAAAGTGTGGACATGGCCGCACTCACGCCGCTCGAGGTGATCGCGCAGTCGTATTTCCCGCAGAACACTTTTTTCTCGAACCCATTCTTCGGCTACCCGACTCCCAACGGTATTTTGAAAGACGGCACAGATAAGCAACCTCTTGTGCTGAATGTGATGGAGAACGGCGCACTGGCTGAGCGCAAATTTGCACGCGGCCTCGGTCTCGGCACGCACAGCCGCGTGAGCTATGCGCTGCCGGCGAAAACGTACGATCGTTTCGAGTGCCGCGTCGGCCTGCACGCGCCGCTCGGGGCAGAGGGCGGCGTGGCCTTCAGGATTTATGCGGATGGCGAGGCGATCTTCGACAGCGACATCATGACCGGCGCAGATGCATCGCGAAAAGTCGCGCTGCCGATCTGGCGCGTGCGCGAGCTGTCATTTGACGTCGAGGCACGTGGCACTCCGGCACCGGGAAAAAACTACGCGGTGATCGCGGAGCCGCTCCTCTTCAAGGCGAAGGCGCCGCCGAAGCTCGACATCCCCGGCGTGCAATAGGGCGCGGCAAATCACGCGCGTTCATCGCGCGAGAATGCATGCTAAAATTTTCGCACCCGCGCGGGAACGGGCAGTCCACGCATGTGTCATACGGGACGAAGCGTGCATATTCTCTGCCGAGAAAATGATCACGGAGTGGCACGAAATCCCGCTCTGAAAATCACCCCGTTTCCCTCGTAAATTCCGCGATTTTGCACTTGTCGCTCTCACGTGGCGCGCCTATCACCGCGCTCGTATGGCTACCAAACCCAAAAAAACCACCCGTAAACCGAACGCTGCATTCATGAAGCCCGTCACCCCTGACGCGGTCCTGTCTGTGGTGGTCGGCAACAAACCCCTCCCCCGCACCGAACTCACAAAGAAGCTGTGGGTTTACATCAAGAAGAACAACCTCCAGGACAAGAAAGTCCGGACCCAGATCAATGCTGACGACGCACTCAAGGCAGTGTTCGGCGGCAAGGCGAAGGTCTCGATGTTCGAGATGACCAAGCTCGTCTCGAAGCACGTCAAGGCCTAGTTCACACGGTAGCAAACGGGAGGGGATTCAGTTCGCTGATCCCCTCCCGGGTTTGCTGCCAGATGCGTGGACCGGGCACCTGAGGCAAAGCATCGCGCTTTGCAGGAATCCCAAAACATCCACTCATCGTGACTGCCTAGTGCAGGGACTGTCTCGTCCCGAAAATAGAGATCCCCTCATTGCCGTTCCCTCCTGATGGCGCCTCCTCCCTCCCCGGTTTTGCCGCGGGCTGCTCGCGTTGTCCTCCTCGGCTGAAATGCGAGTGACTTCGCCCTTTGAAAGGCGAAGCCCGGACTTCCTGCAGCCGACACATAATCGTGCAGAGGTAATCAGGGTGCGACCCGCTACCGGTGCAACTTCCGTCGCACCACGACCGCTGCGTCTCAGGTCACCAGGCGCAAGACATGGCCGGGCGTTTTTCCGTGCACGAATCGCACGAAATTGCGGCGACCCTGCCATTGGTAGCGCTCTCCAGTCAGGAGATCCTCGACCTCGTATTGCTGATCCTCGCGCAGTCCGAATTCCTCCAGCGGAACAAGGACGCTCGATTCTTCCGTGTACCATGCGTTGAGGTTCACGATGATGAGAAGGTGATTGCCGCCCTCGCTTTTTGAATACGCGAGGACGAACTCATTGTCTGCATTCTGAAAATGGAGATTCCGTGCGCGTTGCAGCGCCGGGTTCTCGCTGCGGATGCGATTCAAGCGCGTGATGACGGACTTGATGTTCCCCGGCGCGTTCCAGTCGCGGCCTTTGAACTGATACTTCTCGCTGTCGAGATACTCCTCGCGCGCGAGCTGTTTGTAGTCGCCGTCGCACAGTTCGAGGAACCGCCGCACGTCCGACTCCGGCTTCCACGGATTCGGGCCGACGCCTGCATTTTCGCAAAGCTCGAATCCGCTGTAGATGCCGTACACCGGCGCGAGCGTCGCGGAGAGAATCGCGCGGACGAGGAACGCATCGCGCCCGCCGAATTGAAGATAGCTTGGCAGGATGTCCGGCGTGTTCGGCCACAGGTTCCCACGCATGTATTCGGCCGACGGGCTCTGCATCAGGTCGGTGAAATACTCGGTGATGCCCTGCTTCGTATTGCGCCACGTGAAGTAGGTGTAGCTGTGCGTGAAGCCGACCTTCGCCAGTGCGCGCATCATCTTCGGACGGGTGAACGCCTCGCTGAGAAAAATCGCATCCGGAAACTGCCGCTGCACACGGCCGATGAGGTATTCCCAGAAATGCACGGGCTTCGTGTGCGGATTGTCCACGCGAAAAATGCGGACGCCGTGCTCGCACCAGAATTCGATCACGCCCGTGAGTTCGTCCCACAGCTTGCGCCACGTCGGGTTGTGAAAGTTCAGCGGATAGACGTCCTGATATTTCTTCGGCGGATTCTCCGCGTACTTGATCGTCCCGTCCGGGCGCTTGAAAAACCACTCGGGGTGCTCATGCACGTATGGGTGGTCCGGCGAGCAGTTGATCGCAAAATCAATCGCGACCTCCATTCCACGCGCGTGGATTTCGCCGACGAGCCAGTTGAAATTCTCCAGCGTGCCGAGCTCCGGCGCCACATCGCGATGCCCGCCGCCATTCGGGCAATCCTGATGCCGGTTGCCGATCGCATAAGGCACGCCCGGCTCACCCGGCTCGCAGCTCACCGAATTATTCCGCCCCTTTCGTGCCGTGATCCCGACCGGATGGATCGGCGGAAAATAGATCACGTCGAATCCCATCGAGCGCGCATCGTCCACGCGACCGAGGCATTCGCGGAACGTCGAGCCGCGATCTGCGTGACCCTCCGCGCTGCGCGGAAAAAACTCGTACCATGCGGAAAATCCCGCGCGCTCGCGATCCACCCAGATGCGCGGATGCCGCAGATCGGGCTTCGCCGTTTCCGGGATGAGTTCCTGCGTCTCCGCGAATGCGAGCACAAACTCCGTGCTCACCGAACGGTCGCCGTGCAGCCACATCAGCGCGTCGAGTTCCGAGTCGTGGACGAGATCATTCACGTGCTCCGGCACCGACCGCTTGATCTCCTTCGCGGTCCGCCGCAGCCATTCCGCATCGGCCTTGTTCTTGCGGAGCGCCGCGAGTCGCGCCGCCTTTTCGATGATGCCCGCGCCTTCGAGCGTCTCGCTCTTCAAGTCCGGCTGCCGCGCATCGAACTTCATGTGCCACTCGTGCTGCCACGATTTCCACGTGTCACCCCACGCCTCGATCGTGAAGTCGTGCTGCCCCATCTCCAGGACGGTGAAGATGCCGCGCCAGTGATCCCCGTTCCACGGGTCCGTGCATTCCATCACGGTCTCGTGCCATCGCTTCGCGCCGGTCTTCCGCCATTTGAGCACCGCACTCATCACGTCGTGCCCCTCCTTGAAAATATCCGCATGCACTTCCACCTGCTCGCCGACCGTGCGTTTGATCGGGTAACGCCCGGCGTCCACAAGCGGGCTCACATTTTCGATCACCACGGTGCAGGGTCGTGCTTTCATCCGTGCAGACTCACAAAGCCGTGCGGGCCTCCTCAAGGGCAAAGCGCAGCTTTCGCCCGCGATGCTGTCTCATTCGAGGAGTATGCCGGGCGAGGAATACCCCACACGCCTTCCGTTGCGCGTGATCTCCACGGCTTCGGCGTCCTTGAGTTCGATGAAGTAGCGGCCCTTCGGCAGGCGGAGCGGCTTTGCGCCGGGGTAAACGTAATCCTCGAACAGGGCCTGGCCGCCCGGGCCGGTGCGGATGACCACCCAAGTCTTGCGCTTAGACTCGATCACTGTCGCATCGGGATTTGCCGCTGCGCTGGATTCCTCCTCGATCGGCACCGACGGTGCGGGAGGCGGGGTCGCCACAGTGCCTGTGGAAATGATGCGCGGCTTCGGCACGCCGATTTCGGCAAGTGCGTCGGAGTCTGTCGCTGCGATTCTCGCCACCGGCGAGACTGCCCGTGCGCGCGGAATCTCACCATCGGCAGGAGTCGCAGTCGCGCCGGTTTCTGGAGTCGTGATGATCGCGGGAGGCGTTGGCGGTTGTTTGGTCGCCGGCTGCTGCTGAGGCGCCGGTGTCTGCGGCGAGATTTTTTCGACCGTCGCGGCAGGCGGCGGGTTTTTCGCCGGCGCGGTGGCGGGGCCGTCGCTGAGCCGGTTCATATTGCTCCAGATGACAAATGCGACCACGACGCCCACGACTGTCCCGCCGAGCACGAGCAGCGGCAGCCACGAGCCGTTTGATTTTTGCGGCGGTGCCGCGCTGAAGGTCAGCTCGGGCTCCGGCTTCGACTTCGGCTGCGCGGTGGCGCGGTTCGTGAGGTACTGGTAGCCCTCGACCTTCATCTGCGTTGTCGTGTCAATGTTCGCCGCGACATCCTTCAAATTCACGCCGAGGAATTTCCCGTACATCAGCAGGAAACTTTTCGCGTAGGCCGCGTTTGGAAATTTCGTGAGGTCGCCGTTTTCGAGCGCGCGCAGAAATGTCGAGCGGATGCGCACCGCCCCAGCCGCCTCCTCGAGGCTCAGCCCGCGGTCGGTGCGCGCCTTTTGCAGAAGCTTGCCAAAATCGTGATCCATTTTTTGAAGTCGCCTTACTGGCGGAGAATTTCCCGTGGTTTCGCGCCATCGCCGGGGCCGACGTAGCCGCGGTCCTCGAGGATGTCGAGGATGCGCGCCGCGCGCGTGTAGCCGAGCCGCAGCCTGCGCTGGAAAAGTGAAGTGCTCGCCTTGCCTTCCTGCTGCATCACTTCGATGCATTGCTGCACGAGTTCCTCATCCGCGTCGCTGACATCCTCCTCGTCGTCGCCGGTGCCGACGGCTTCGAGCTTCTGGTGAATCTCCGCCTCGAAGCACTGCTCGCCCTGCTTGCTCACAAATTCGACGATGCGATGCACTTCCTCATCCGTGACGAGCACGCCCTGCGCGCGCACCATGCGCGAGGTGCCCGGCGGACGGTAAAGCAGGTCGCCCATGCCGAGCAGACGCTCCGCGCCATTCTCATCGAGAATGACACGCGAATCGAGCGGGCTCGCGACCTGGAATGCGATGCGGCAGGGAACGTTCGCCTTGATGACGCCGGTGATGACATCCGCACGCGGCGTCTGTGTGGCGATGAGCATGTGGATGCCCGCGGCGCGCGCCTTCTGCGTGATGCGTGCGATGAGCAGTTCCACGTCCGCCGGCGCGGTCTGCATGAGGTCCGCCAGCTCGTCCACGATGATGACGATGTAGGGCATTTTCTCCGGCACCACGATGCCGTCGTCGCGCGGGACGGAAATCCCGAGTTCGGCCTGCTCCGCGCGGT
>JBDSAR010000133.1:0-3059 GCA_039922035.1 Chthoniobacteraceae bacterium | reverse complement strand
AAAAGTTTCGGCATGGTGATGATGGTATATTTTTAGAAGACGTCTGTTTTTCGTGCTCCGAAGGGAGCGCGGACATACGTGGAAAACGACGCGTGGGAAACAGAAAATTCCCGACATTCCGCAAAGTGCGGCAATGCTAATCCCACAGAAAATGCTCCAGCCGCAGCTTGCGAATCCGCTGCCGCGCCTGCTCGGCGTGAGGGCCGGGGATGGCGGCCATTTTTTCGTAGATGCCGACGGCGCTTTTCCACTGCTGGCGCGACTCGACGAGCGCGGCGGCGTCGAAGCCGGCCTTCGCAAACCAGAAGGTCTCGCGCGGGCCGGTGGCGCTGGTCTTCAGGATGTCGTAGAGGATGACGAGCGCGGCATCACGCTGCTCCTGCTGTTCGAGCGCTTTCGCCTTTTTGTATGCGGCCTGGTTTTTCCAAGTCGGCGAAGCGCCCTCGGTGGCGATGACCTGATCGTAGGCGGCGCTGGCTGAAGTGAAATTTTTCGCATCCGTCTTGCCCATCGTGACGAGGTTGTCGGCCTTGCCGGTGAGCGCGGCGAGGCGCAGCTCCAGCTCGGCGGGCGGCTGCGCGGTGAGGATGCTGTCGTAGATTTTCACCGCATCGTCGGGTGCGCCGAGCTTGGTCTTCACGATTGCCTGGTGTAGCCGCGCGTGCGTTTCCAGCGCGTCGTGCTTCGCGGCGACTGCGGCGAAGAGTTCGAGCGCGTGGTTCAGCGACTCGGTGTTGAGCAGCTTCATCGAGCATTGCCCGGCGAGGAAAAGTGCGGCAGTCGCGTGCGCGCCGTCGGGCTTCTCGCGGGCGAGTGTCTCGAACTGCTCCTGCGCCTTCAGGTAGTCCTCGCGGCGGAATTGGATCTCGCCGAGCTTCATCCGCACCTCGTCGAGCACTTCGGACTTCGGATATTTCGCGATGAAATCGCGCGCACGGGCGATGGCCTGATCCTCGTTGCGTGGTGTCTGCGCGTCCGCGAGGAAGATGCCGAGGTAGTCCGCGTGCTCGCGCATTTCCGGCGCGGTGTCCGCGGCCGCTGCGATGCCCTGCGCGAGCTTCTGCGCCTCCGCGGGCCTGTCGTCGTTCAGGGCGAGTTCCGCGAGTGCGAGCTGCGCTTCGGCGCGGCGCGGGTGGCCTTTGAAATCCGCGAGGAAAGTCTTCAGCGTCGTGCGGGCATTCACGTCGCCCTCTCGCGCGCGGGTGAGTCCTTCCTCGAGCTTTAGGTTGCCAGCGAGTGCGGCTTCGGACGATTCCTGCGTGAAAGTTGCGAATTCCTCGGCGAAGCGCGCGTAATTTTTCTGCAGCAGCCACGCAAGAGCCGAGTCGTAGCGAGCGCTGACTTTTAGCACGGGCGAGCGCCGCGCCGCGTTGAGAAAGCCCGCGGATGCGCGGATGTATTCGCCTTGGTCGAGATTCAGCAGCGCGGTCTGGAGCGCGAGTTCGCCGCGCAATTTGTCCGACTGAGCGGTGCGCGAAGCAGCATCGAGCGCGGCCTCCGCTCCGGGCAGATCGCGGCGGGCCCGGGCGCTCTCCGCGAGCATTGCATTCGCGTACGGCGCGAGGCTGTGATCGGGAAATTGCGCGAGGAATTTTTTCAGCGCGGCATCTGCCGCATCGGTGCGCTTCGCGCGCTGATTGATTCGTGCGAGGTAGAATTGCGCGAGTGCGGCGGCTGGCGGCGGAAGCTCCGCAGCCATGCGCGTGAGCGGCCCTTCATCCGTGCTGCGATCAAGGGCGTAAATCTGATCGAGCCTGCTGAAGACGCTCGCGATCTGCGGGCTCGCTGGATTCTGCCGGATGAATGCCTCGAGGACTTTTTCCGCAATCTCCGGCCCGCTCGCCGCCAGCCGCGCATCGGCTTCGGCGACGGTGGTTGCGGCGCGGAGATTCTGCGACACGTCCGCGGGCGGCACGCCGTCCGGCTTCGGGATGAACGGCGCGAGATCATCGAGGGCCGCGAGTGGCTTCTTTTCGTGAAGATGGATGCGCGCCCGGATGTAGCGACGCCAATTTTCATCGCCGGGCGACTCTGGTGCGGAGTCGAGCAGTGCGCGCGCTTCCGCGATGTTGCCCAAGTCAACGAACATTGCCGCGAGCCGCAGTCGCAGCGCCACGGGTGCGCTCTTGGAAAGGGTGAGCGGTTTCAGCGTGTCCGCGGCCTCCTGCGTGCGGCCGAGTGATTGCAGGCACTCCGCCTTTCCCGCGAGCGCCGCGGATTTTTCCGTCTCGGACGCAGCGAGCTTTTCAAATTGCACGATTGCCTCATCCCAGCGCGCGAGCGCCACGAGCGAGAGCGCACGGAGCCGCACGGTGCGCGCGTCGTCCCCCGGAGTGATTTGCGCGAGCGTGTCGAGCGCATCGGCGGCGCGACCGGTGTTGAGTTGGGCCTCGGCGAGCAGCGTCATGGCGGCTGGCCGTTCAGTGCTTCCGGCGGGCAGCCCCGCGAGCGCCTGTCGCAGTTTGCCGATGGCGACTTCCGGGATGTCCGCTGTGAGCGCTTCGCGCGCCTCGGTGACGAGCGAAGGCGGCTGTGCGAACGAGGACTGATCAACGACGAACGACGAAACGACGGCGAGCGCCGCGAGTGCGCTTTTCATCATTCGGATCGGTTCGTTGGTCATTGGTTTTGGAATTCAGTGCGCGTCATTTCTCTAGCATCCGCTGCAGATAGCGCCCCGTGTGGCTTTGCTCAACCTTTGCGACTTGCTCGGGCGTGCCTTCCGCGAGCAGTCGCCCGCCGCCGCTCCCGCCCTCGGGGCCGAGATCCAGAATCCAGTCCGCGCATTTGATGACCTCCAAGCTGTGCTCGATGATGATCAGCGTGTTGCCCGCGTCGCGCAATTTCATGAGCACTTCGAGCAGCTTGTGGATGTCCGCGAAATGCAGGCCGGTCGTCGGCTCGTCGAGGATGTACACGGTGCGACCGGTCGCCTTCTTCGCGAGTTCGCCGGCGAGCTTGATGCGCTGCGCCTCGCCGCCGCTGAGCGTCGTCGCGCTCTGGCCGAGGTGCAGGTAGCCGAGGCCCACGTCGTCGAGCGCGAGCAGCTTGTCGGACAC
>JBDSAR010000132.1:0-2816 GCA_039922035.1 Chthoniobacteraceae bacterium | reverse complement strand
GGTTTGGGTTGTGAGTTGGGCGTTCGGGGGGAAGGTGCGCAGCCGCAAGGCTGCGCTGCGCGAACTCCACCGGCGTCTGGTAGTCCAGCGACGAGTGCGGGCGCTGGTGGTTGTGGCGATGGCGATGTTTTTTGCCGAGCACTTTTGAGGAACTCGTCGCGGAACCGGCTGTTGAAGCTTTCGCTGGAGGCATTCTGCCACAGGCTGCCGGGCTGGATGGAGAGCGTGGCAAACCCGCGCCGCCGGATCCAATCCTGCACGGCCTGCGCGACGAACTCGGGGCCGTTGTCCACCAAACCAGGGCAAGCTCACACAGCGGGCAGGCCGCACCCTTCTTCATCCACACCGAAGGACTGAAGGCCCGAGGGAGAAGTGTATTTCGGCGCGGAACCCCCGAAGGGCGGACTCGGTTTCCACATTTACAGCCAGGGCGGCGGCACACGCTACCACCCGAAAACTCCGCAGCCCGAGCTTCATCACTCTCATGATCCTGCCGAAGCTCCTTCCCTGCCACATGATGCGCGACGTGGCGAGCATCCTCGGCTGCCTCGAATTCGTGATGGGCAGGTGCGACCGGCAAATCGCCGGGCCAGCGAAGACAGATCGGTGTAAACAGCAAGCCTAGCAGACGGTGCGTCGGGCGATTGAAGTAGCACACCCGATGCCCCTCCGATTTTCGAGCCTCATTGTTTTCACCGTGATCGCGAGTGCTGCACGCTGCACCGCGCAGGAGGTTAGTTTTGAAAAGGACGTGAGGCCGATTCTCAAGGCGCACTGCACACACTGCCACGGTGAGGAGGAAAAGCCGAAGGGCGGGGTGGATCTGCGGCTGCGGCGGTTCATGGACAAGGAACTCGACGGCGGCCTGCACATCCTCGTGCCGGGGCAGCCGGAAAAGAGCGAGATGATCCTGCTCGTGCGCGAGGGCGAGATGCCGCGGAAGGGCAAGCGGCTCACCGACCAGCAAATCTCCATCCTCGAACGCTGGATCGCGCAAGGCGCGAAGACGGCTAAGCCCGAACCGATGACGCTGCCGCCGGGCGCGTTCATCGCTGAGGACGACCGCGAGTTCTGGTCCTTCAAACCAATCGTACGGCCCGCGGTTCCGAAAATTGAAAATCGAAAATCGAAAATCGAGAATCCCATCGACGCTTTCGTCTTCGCGAAGCTGCGCGAGCAGAAGCTCGACTTCGCACCCGAGGCGGACAAGGCGACACTCATCCGCCGCGTGACGCTGGACCTCACCGGCCTGCCGCCGACGCCTGGAGAGGTGGATGCGTTTTTGACCGACGCTTCGCCGAGTGCGTATGAGAAAGTCGTCGATCGTCTGCTCGCATCGCAAAACTACGGCGAGCGCTGGGCGCGGCACTGGCTCGATGTCGCGGGCTACGCGGACTCGAACGGCTTTACGGAGGTTGATTCGGTGCGGCCGCACGCATGGCGCTATCGCGACTACGTGATCCGCTCGCTGAATGCGGACAAGCCATGGAATGAATTCATCACCGAGCAGCTCGCGGGCGACGAACTCGCGGGCGCGACGCACGGCGTGACGGAGAAGGTTGTCACCGATTCGAAGCGTCTCGACGCACTCACCGCGACCGCCTTTCTCCGCATGGCACCGGACGGCACGGGCGACGCGAACGACGACGCGAAGCTCGCGCGCAACCAGGTCATCGCCGAGGAGCTGAAGGTCGTCTCCTCTTCGCTGCTCGGGCTCACGGTCGCCTGCGCGCAATGCCACGACCACCGCTACGATCCGATTCCGCAGACGGACTACTACCGGATGCGCGCGATTTTCGAGCCGGCATTCGACTGGAAGACCGCATGGCGTCCACCGGCTCAGCGGCAGTATTCGCTCTACACGCCCGAGGAGCGCGCGAAGGCCGCGGAGGTCGAGAAGAAGATCGGCGACATCAATCGCGAGGCGCAGGCGATGAGCAAAAAATTCCTCGATGAGATTTTCGAAAAGAAAATCATCGAGCTGCCCGAGGCCGAGCGCGAGGCCTACCGCACCGCGCGCGCGACGGCGGAGAAGGACCGCACGCCCGAGCAAAAGGTGCTGCTCAAGAAATACCCGAACGCCCTCGCGCTCTACTCGCTCGATCTCTACGACGCCGCGCTGCAGAAGAAGGTCACCGATAAGACCGCCGAGGGCACAAAGCTCCGCGCGACGCTGCCGCCGGAAGGCATGGTAATGGCGATCACCGAGGTGAAGGGTGCCGTGCCGAAGACATTCCTTTTCAACCGCGGCGACCACGATCAGCCGAAGCAGGAAGTGACGCCGGGCGAACTCACCGTGCTCGCCACACCGCAGATCGAGCCTTTCAAAGCGGAGAAGGTGGAATCCGGATCGAGCGGCCGCCGGCTCGCCTATGCAAAGTGGCTCACCAGCGGGAAGCATCCGCTCGTCGCGCGTGTGCTCGTGAACCGGTTTTGGATGAATCATTTTGGCCGCGGCATCGTGAACACGCCGGGTGACTTCGGCGCGCAGGGCGAGAGGCCCACGCATCCTGAGCTGCTCGACTGGCTCGCGAGCGAATTCATGGACGGCGGATGGAAGCTCAAGCCACTGCAAAAGCTGATGGTGATGAGCACTGCATATCGCCAGTCGTCGCGCAACGACGCCTCGCTTAAGGCCGATCCGGACAACCGCTTTTTTGCGCGCTTCAAAATGCAGCGCCTCGATGCGGAGACGGTGCGTGACACGATGCTCGCCGCCGCAGGCACGCTGAACCCGAGCCCGTTCGGCCCGCCTTCGGACATCGCGCGCGACGTGCAGGGGCGCATCGTCACCGGCAAGGACAAGGGCACCATCA
>JBDSAR010000131.1:0-2827 GCA_039922035.1 Chthoniobacteraceae bacterium | reverse complement strand
TTGGTGGCAGTGTGGTGTAGGCGATGTTGTCGAGCGGGAGCGCGTCGGCTGCGGAAAGCTTTGCCGTGAGCCATCCGCGCGCGCCAGGGACGGGGCGGGGGACCGACGTGAAGATGTCGAGCCGGCGCTCGCCGGGTGCGAGGGTGAGCGGCTTCACTTCGATCGTGCGTCCGTCGAATGCGAGTTCCACGTCGGTGCGCACGGCCGTGCGGCCAAAGTTTTGCGTTTCGAGCAGCAGCTCGCTGGTCTGCGGATTGGCCGGGAGCGGACGTGTGGCAAAGCGCGTGATGGCGACATTGTCGCGCGGCGTGCCGAGCATGTGCGGGATCAGTTCGCTCGTTGTTTTTGGGATTTCGCCAGCCGCACCGGCGGTGAGGAGCACGATGCGATGGTTTCCCTTGCGTGCCGCGAGCAGCGAGTCGGCGAGCATGAGGGCTGCGGAAATGTCGCCGGTTGCATCGGTCGGCGAGACTTGTGCGAGTGAGTCGAGCAGCAGCTTTTCGTCATCCGTGAATGCCACCGTCACCGTCGGCGCTGCGCCCTGTGTGAGCAGCGCGAGGTTCCGTCCATTTCCGGCCTGCCGTGCGTAGTCGCGCGCGAGTTGGAGCGCGCTTTCGAATCGTGTGTGCCGGTCGGATTCGATGGCTTGCATCCTCGCCCGGACGTCGAGGATGAGGACGGTCGCGGACCCGTCGCGGATTCCACGGTCGAAGACGGGCCGTGCGAGCGCGGCGAGCAGCAGCAGGAAAATGAGGAGGTGCAGGAGCAGCGAAAGCAGGTGGCGGAACTTTTTGAAGAACGCGCTGCGTCCGCCTTCCTTCTGCACGCGCTGCCAGAACATGAGCGTGGAAACCGGAAGTGTGCGCCGCTTGAGCCGGAGAAAATAAAGCAGCACGATCACCGGCACCCCGGCGAAAGCCCACGCGGCCCATGGCTGGAGCCAAGTCATCGGACCATCACTCCGTCGCGCAGTGCGCGCAGCACAGTGTCCTCGAACGGCGTATCCGTCATCACTTGCGCGGAGGCGATGCCACGACGCAGGCAGAACGACTCGAGGGCGGCGTTGAATTTTGTGATCTCCTCGCGGTAGCGGCGCAGCAGGTTTTCGTTCGCGGTGATGTCCATCGCGGTGCCGATTTCGATTTCGCGCAGGCTGAGATCGCCGAGGACCGTCGGAGCGAGTTCCTCCGGTGCGAGCACCTGGAGAACGTGGACTTCAAACTGGCTGTGCAAGAGCAGGCCGAGCGGCTCCTCGTATCCGTGCGGGTCGAAGAAGTCGCTGAGCACAATGACGAGTCCGCGGCGGCGCGTGCGCTGTGCGAGTGCTTGCACGCTGTGCATGAGGCGCGTAGGGCCGTCGGGTTGCGGAGCTGCGTCGAGGAATTTCAGCACGGAATGGAACTCCGATTTTCCCCGCGCGACGCCGAGTTCCGCGATCGAGTTTGACGCGAAGAAATGGATGTTCACGCGATCGAGATTCGCGAGCGCGATGTACGCGAGCGCGGCGCAGAGCCGGCGTGCGTGATCGAATTTGCTGAGCGCGTCCGGCTTTTCCTCTGGCAGCCACGTCATGCTCGCGCTGCAGTCCACGAGGAAGGTCACGGGCAGATCCTGTTCCTGCTCGTGGAGCTTCACGAAAAGCCGCTCGAGCCGGCCGTAGGCGTGCCAATCAATGCTGCGCAGTTCGTCGCCGGGCGTGTATTCGCGGTAGTCGGCGAATTCGAGGCTCGCGCCGACTTGCCGCGTCTTGCGTTCCGCGCGTCGTTCGCCGCGGAACATCCGCCGTGCGAGCAGCTGAAGCTGCTCCAGTTTCGCCAGGAAGGCGGAGTCGAACAGCGAGGCTCGCGTGCTCACCGTCGCAGGGGTCAGCCGGGCATCTCGACGCTGGCGACGGCGGTCGCGGCCATTCCTTCGCCGCGGCCGAGGAAGCCCATGCGCTCGTTCGTCGTGGCCTTGATGCCGACGCGGCGTTCGTCGAGCCCGAGCACTCGGGCGAGGTTTGCCTTCATCGCAGAAATGTGCGGGCCGATTTTCGGTTCCTCGGCGATGAGGCATGAGTCAATGTTGATGAGCTTTCCGCCTGCGGCGGTGACGAGGCTCGCGGCCTTGCGGACGATTTCGAGCGAGCTGATGCCGCGGATCGTCGGATCGTTGTTTGGAAAATGGTGGCCGATGTCGCGTTCGCCGATTGCGCCGAGGATGGCATCGGCAATTGCGTGGCAGAGCACGTCGGCGTCGCTGTGGCCGTCGAGCCCGTGCGTGTGCGCGATCTCGATGCCGCCGAGGATCAGTTTGCGTCCCTCGGCGAAGCGGTGGACGTCGTAGCCGGTGCCGACGAGATTCATTCGTGGGGGAGGAGTGTGATTTTTCCGTTCCACGCGCGGACGGAAATTTTGTCGGGATTGTCGGTGCGCGCCGTCATTTCAAAACGTCCGCCCGCATTTTCCACGAGCAGCATCCCGGCGGCGACATCCCAGAGGCTCACGCTCTGCTCGATGTAAGCGTCGAGCCTGCCAGTCGCGACATACGCGAGGTCGAGCGCGGCGCTGCCCATCATGCGGCACTTGCGAACTCGCTCGACGTACTTCGGCAGAAGCTGGAGGCCGGCGTTGATCGTCGCCTTTGATTTTGCAAAACCGATGCTCACCACCGAGTCCGCGAGTTCCGTGCGGTCGCTCACGCGGATGACTTTGCCATTCAGCAATGTCGGCCCGCCTTTCACCGTCTCCCACATCTCGTCGCGCGACGGATCGTAGATCACGCCGAGCTGCATTTCGCCCGCACGTCGGAGCGCGATGCTGATGCAGTAGTGCGGCAGGCCGTAGAA
>JBDSAR010000130.1:0-3913 GCA_039922035.1 Chthoniobacteraceae bacterium | reverse complement strand
CGCACGGTGACGTATCAGGGCTCGACGTATCTGCTCGAAGGCAACGGCGAGCAGGTGGCGAAGTAGCCGGCCTTCCTCCGGCTCAGCCGGAGTGCCCGCGCAGCAGTGACCAGAAATACGGACCGAGCACGAGCATGCCGATGAAGGCAGCGGTGATCGCCGCCAGCAGCACGGCACCCGCGGCGAGATCCTTCGCGCGACCGATCTGCTCGTCGCGTTCGCGCGTGATCCGATCCGCGAGCACTTCGAGCGCCGTGTTCACAGCCTCGGCGATCCACACGATCCCGATGGCGAATCCGAGCGGCAGCCATTCGCCTCGCGTGACGTGAAAGGCCAGCCCGGCTGCGACCACGAGCACAGTGGCAAGCAGGTGGATGCGCGCATTCGGCTGCGTGCGCAGGATCAGGACCACTCCTCGCGCGGCACACGCGAAACTTCTTCCGCGCGCACGCCAGAAGCCTGATGGTGGCTCCGGCTTCATCGCATCTTGAAAATCAGCGCGAACCCCGCGCTAGCCCTTGTGCTCCCCGGCGGGCGCCTTTTCCTTTTCGCCATGCGCAGGTGCGGATTCGGGCGCCGCTCCGGTCTCCGCGTGCTGTCCGCCTTTGTGCATGTAATGGTCGGGCAGATTGTCGGCGGAATGTTTTTCGCACGCGCCGAATGTGAATGCGGCTGCGGCTGCGGCGACGGAAAATGCGAGGCGTTTCATCGGGCGGGAAAGTAGCGGGCGTTCGCGGCTTGCCAAGCGTTTCGTCACGGCCCGCGGAATGAGCAGCGCGCGCTCGGCGTCTCATGCACCACGATCTCCGCGAGGCCGGCAAGCTGCGGAGAAAGCTTCTGCCAGAACCACGCGCACATATTTTCGATCGTCGGATTCTCGAGTCCGGGAATCTCATTGAGATAGCCGTGGTCGAGCACGGCCATCAGCGGTTTCATCGCGCGCGAAATGTCCGCGTGATCGTAGAACCAGCCGGTCTTCGGATCCGCCTCACCCTCAACGGTGATCTCCAGCTTGAAACTGTGCCCGTGCATCTTCCTGCACTTGTGTCCCTCGGGCGCGCACGGTAGCGTCTGCGCGGCTTCGAAGAGAAAATCTTTGGTGAGGCGGAACTTCATGGAATTGGAAATTTTGAATTCTGAGTTTTGAATGATCGGAAATGCGGCGGCGAGCCTCGCCTGGAATTCACAATTCACAATTGCGAAGCCTCACACGCCCGTCTTCTTGGGGTCCCAGATGAACTTGTGCATCTGAAGCTGGAAGCGCGCGGGCACCTTGTCCGCGACCATCCAGTCCACGATCTGCCGCGGCTCGATCCGGCTGAAGATCGGCGAGAACAGCACGCAGCCGCAGCGCTCTGCGAGATTGTGTTCCTGCGCGCGGTCGCGCGACCACTCGTAGTCCTCGCGTGAGCCGATCACGAATTTCACCTCATCGCGCTTTTCGAGATGCGCGATGTTGCTCCAGAGGGTGCGCGCGCATTCGCCGCTGCCGGGCGTCTTCAGATCCATGATGCGATGCACGCGAGGATCGATCTTTGAGATGTCGTGCGCGCCGCTGGTCTCGATGAGCACCGTCTTTCCCGCGTCGCACAGCGCGGTCATCAGCGGGAGGACGTTCCTTTGCAGCAGCGGTTCGCCGCCGGTGATCTCGATGAGCGGGCAGTCGAACGCGAGCACCTCTGCGAGGATGTCATCGAGCGCGCGCTTTTTCCCCTCGTAAAATGCATACTCTGTGTCGCAGTACGTGCAGCGGAGGTCGCACGCCGTGAGCCGTACAAACACGCAGCGCCAGCCCGCCCAGGTGCTTTCGCCCTGGATGGACTCGTAGATTTCGTTGATTTTCAGCGTGGGTGCGGCGGGCATAGTGAGCGTGATCGGCAAATGAAGCGCCGGATGCTGGCTGCGACCATCACGAAAGTCTCCCGAGCAAAATGACTGGCATCATTTTTTTCATGAATGGACGACGCATTTCCTTTGGCGCACCGTGCCGTGCTGCGTGAAACCCCTCATCATTATCTGCGCCGCATTGCTGTCCTGGCTGCTGACATTTTCGACGAACTGGCTGGCGCTGCGACCTTGGCGAAAGTCTCCAGGCAGGCATTGGGCTGAGCAAGCGCGGTTGCTTTTCCCTGTGCGAAGGGCCGCGGCGACGAACGTGTGGGTTCTCCCGGCTCTGCTGAGTCTCGGCGCATGGCTGGTGCTGCCGGAGAAGTCACCGCATTGGTCGCTGGTGATGCTTTCATCCTTGGCCGGCTGCATCGCGGGCACGCTCCCGCTGGATCGTGCAATGTTCCCGCGAATCCCGATGCGCGAACTCGTGCGGCATTGCGCCGTGAGCTGGCTCGCGCAGTTTCTCACGTGGGGCGTCTTTATCACCGCGATCACGCTGATGCCGGATGTCTTCGATTCGCGTGCAGCGCTCATCACGCTGGCCGTGCTGCTGTTGCTTTTCTTTTGGAGCAAGAATGGCGCGCTGGGTTTGTATCGTCTGTTCGGTCTCTGCGCCCCGGCACCCGAAGGACTGATGCGCATCGTGCGCGACACGGCGGGGAAAATGGGTGCCGGCTACCGTGATGTCTGGCTGCTGCGTTCACCGTTTGCGAACGCCTTTGCCGTGCCAGCCAGTGGCAGGCTGCTGTTCAGCGAGCGTCTGCTCGCCGTGCTGTCCGATGCGGAAGTTTCCGCAGTCTGCGCGCACGAGCTGGCGCATCTCACAGAGAAGCGTTCCGAATATCTGCTCCGCTATCTCGCATGGCTGACCTTTCTGCCGTGGATATTTCTGTACCCTCTGCTGCACCGGTTCGATGTGGGCGGATTCTTCCTGCTGATGGCACTCATAATCCTCGTGCCAAAAGCGCTGCGGGGCATCTCGCAAAAGCTTGAGAGGCGTGCCGACGGCATCGCGCATGCGCACGAGACCGAGCCCGGCGTGTATGCGGGGGCGCTGGCACAAATTTACGAGGACAGCCTGCTGCCTGCGGTGAACTCCCGAAAGACGGCATCCCATCCCGACCTTTACGACCGTATGGAGGCTGCGGGAATCACGCCGAATTTTCCCCGCCCCGCGAGGCCCATGAACATGGCGTGGCATGGCAGAATCTTTGCAGGCGCACTCGGGTTCGTCGCGATGCTGTCTGTCCTGAAGTATCTCCACGCACACTGAGGTATTTTCCCGGGAACCATCTGCCCACTCGGGAAAATTCTGTCAATCCACGCACTCCGCGCCATCCTGTGCGCCCTTTTCCCATGTCCGAAAATCGCATTGATTCCACTTTCGCCAGCCTGCGCGCCGAGGGGCGTGCAGCCTTCATCGCCTACATTTGCGCCGGAGATCCCAATCTCGCCGCGACACGCGCACTTGTGCCTGCGCTGGAGCGCGCTGGCGTGGACATCATCGAGATCGGCGTGCCCTTCAGCGATCCGCTCGCCGACGGCGTGGTGAACCAGCTCGCCAGTTCGCGCGCCCTCGCGAGCGGCGCGACGCTCAACGGCGTGCTCGAATGCGTGCGCTCGATTCGCACGGAGTGTCAGATCCCCATCGTGTTTTACACGTACATGAATCCCGTCTATCGCCACGGATTCGACGCATTCCTCGCCGACGCCGAGGCCGCCGGTGTGGATGGCGTGCTCTTCCTCGATCTCCCTCCAGACGAGGACGAGGCCTCGCCCGAACTCCGCATGCACGGCCCGCTGAAGCGCATCCGCCTCATCGCGCCGACCACACCGCAGGCGCGCATCGCCCTGCTCACCAAGGACGCGAGCGGGTTCATCTATTATGTCTCCCGCGAAGGCGTGACCGGGGAGCGCAGCGACGTGGCTGCGGGTCTCGCCGAGAGTGTCGCCGCGATCAAAAGGACGACGACGCTCCCGATCGCCGTCGGCTTCGGAATCGGCACGCCGGAGCAGGTGCGTG
>JBDSAR010000129.1:0-3415 GCA_039922035.1 Chthoniobacteraceae bacterium | reverse complement strand
CTTCGGCCCGCCGATGACGATCACCTCGCTCGCACCCGCGCTCTTCGCCACCGCGAGCGCCGCGATGCCGACCGGCCCCGCGCCTTGCACCACCACGCTGTCCTGCCACGCGATGCCAGTGCGTTCGACGCCGTGGATCGCGGTGATGAGCGCGCAACCCGCACCGATCACCGACTCGGTCGCGAGATCGTCGGGCAATTTGAAGATCGTCGTGCGCGGGCGCAGGTAGTGGAAGTCCGCGTAGCCGCCGAGGAAGTGGGGCGGTTCATCGCAGCGGTAGCCGATGCCGTAAGCCCGCCGCTGCGCGCACCGCGTCGGCTGCTTTTTCTCCGCGCAGTAAAAGCACGCGCCGCACGACACCGCGGAGTTCCACGTCACGCGATCGCCAATCGCAAGCGGCGCGCCGGTCCAGTCGTGCGTGACGCCTTCGCCGAGTCGCTCGATGCGGCCGACGGTCTCGTGTCCCATGATGACGGGCAGCGCGATCGGGAGCTGGCCTTTCCACAGATGCACGTCGGTGCCGCAGATGCCGGCCATCTCGGTGCGCACGAGCACAACGCCGGGTTCGAGCGTGTCCGGCAGCGGAAAATCGCGGAGTTCGAGCGGGGCGTGAAAAGCTCTGAGGACGGCGGCGCGGGAGGATGGCATGGGCGGGCATCGCTACATGGAAATGAGACGCGCGTCACGATTCGGCGTGCCTTTTTGGAAAGTGGCACATCACTTTGGGCGGCTTCAACGTTTTCCACGGCTGCACAATGTCCGAACCAGTCTCCCCTCACTCCATCCGGCGCGTCGTTGTCGCCAGCTTCATCGGCACTGCGATCGAGTGGTATGATTTCTTCCTCTACGGCACCGCGGCGGCGCTCGTCTTCAACCGGCTTTTCTTTCCCAACTTCGATCCCGTCGCCGGCACGATGGCCGCGTTTGCGACTTATGCCGTCGGCTTTTTTGCGCGCCCGCTCGGCGGTGTGATCTTTGGCCACTTCGGCGATCGTGTGGGGCGCAAGTCCATGCTCGTGACCACGCTCGTGCTCATGGGCCTCGCGACATTCTGCGTCGGCCTGCTGCCCACGTACGCGCAGGTCGGCGTGCTCGCGCCGGTGCTGCTGGTCGCACTGCGATTCGTGCAGGGGCTCGGCGTCGGCGGCGAATGGGGCGGGGCCGTGCTCATGGTCGTGGAGCACGCGGACAAACAGCGGCGCGGACTCTTCGCGAGCTGGGTGCAGGCGGGCGTGCCGGTGGGGCTGCTGCTCGCCACAGGGGTCTTCAGCGTCGTCACGTGGCTGCCGGAGCCGGCGTTCCTTGCGTGGGGCTGGCGCGTGCCATTTCTGCTGGGCATCCTGCTCACGGGGATCGGATTTTTCATCCGCATGCACGTGCTGGAGAGCCCGCTTTTTACGCAGGCGAAAAGCGTGCGACCTGCGCCGAAGCTGCCCCTCCTCGAAGTCCTCCGCACCCATCGGCGGAACGTCCTGCTCACGATGGGCGCGCGTTTCGCGGAGAACGCATTTTTCTCCATCTTCACCGTCTGGGTGCTGACCTACGCGACGCAGCAGCTCGGCATGCAGCGGAGCACGGTCCTCAATGGCGTGCTCCTCGGCTCAGCCGCGCAGCTTGTCGCCATCCCGTGCTTCGGCGCGCTCTCGGATCGCGTGGGGCGCAGGCCCGTCTATCTCGGCGGCGCGATCTTTCTCCTCGCACTGGCGTTTCCATTTTTCTGGCTCGTGGATGTAAAAAGCACGGCGCTCGTGTGGCTCGCGATCATCACCGGCATGATCGGCCACGCGGCGATGTACGGCCCGCAGTCGGCGTTCTTTTCGGAGCTGTTCGGCACGCGCACGCGCTACACGGGCGTTTCGCTCGGCTACCAGCTTGCCGCGCCATTCTCCGGCGGACTCGCGCCGCTGATCGCGTCCGCACTGCTCGGCTGGTCGGGTGGAAATCCGTGGCCCATCGCGCTGTATCTCATCGCGATGTCAGGCGTGACGATCACCAGTGTGCTGATGGCGGCGGAGACGAATCGCCGGGATCTGCGCTGACCACGGAATCCCCGCCGTGCCTTTCCGCAGGCCGAAGCAACTGTTCGCGGACGCCAGCCGTTTCATCACGCAACCCAGCGGCGACGCGTACTGGGAATGTTCATTGGCCTGATGCCGGAATGAGGAACGAAGCATTCTGTCCATGGGATCCCCGCGCACTGTCGGTTTGGATTCCTCGGAGGCGCCGTCAAAGGTTCATCGCTGCGAATGCTTATGAACCAAAGCCCCGCCAGCTTCCCAAAACCGTGATCCTTATTCCGAATATTCTCCAGAGCACACCCCGGACGACGTCCGCCTCCCTCCGCACAGGTGCGTGGCTTTGCAGTTTCTCACGGGTCGCCGTCGCGGTCCTGTCACTCGCCACGCGTTGCCTCGCTGCGGAAGGCGGGCCCACTTTGAATTTCGCAAATGACGTAATGCCGGTGCTCACCAAGGCATCCTGCAACTCGGGTGCATGCCACGCGAAGGCGGGCATGGGGCAGCGCGGGTTCCGGCTTTCGCTGCTCGGCTTCGAGCCGCAGGAGGACTACGAGCACATCGTGAAGGAGGGGCGTGGGCGGCGGGTGTTTCCCGTCGCGCCGGAGCAGAGCCTGCTGCTGCTGAAGGCGGCGAACATCGTCCCCCACGGCGGCGGAAAGAAGCTCGATCCGAAATCCGACGGATACAAAACGATCGTGCAGTGGATCAGCCAAGGGATGCCGTCTGGAAAGGAAACCGATCCGACACTCACTTCCATCGCGGTGGAGCCGAAACGCGGGACGATGAAGACCAAGGCGCAGCAGCAGCTCAAGGTGCTGGCGCGTTATTCCGACGGCACGACGCGCGATGTCACGCGCACAGCGCTCTACGAGGCGAACGACAGGAACATGGCGGAGGCGGATGACGATGGACTGGTGACGATCTCGGATCTGCCGGGGAACGTCGCAGTGATGGTGCGCTATCAGGGGCTCGTCTCCGTTTTCAGCGCCTCGATCCCGCTCGGCGCTCCGGTGGAAAATCTGCCGCCGGCGAAGAATTTCATAGACGGGTTCGTCTTCGCAAATCTCAAGCAGATCGGCGTGCCGCCTTCACCGCTGTGCGATGACTCGACTTTCCTGCGCCGCGCGTCGCTCGACATCGCGGGCCGACTGCCGAGTTCTGACGAGGCGAAGGCTTTTCTCGCAAGCAAGGAAGCGGACAAGCGCGATAAGCTCATCGAGACGCTCCTCGCGAGCGGCGACTACGCGGATTATTTCGCGGGAAAGTGGACTTCGCTGCTGCACAACAAGCGCGACGCGGCGACGGACATCACGGCGAATTTCGCCTTCCACTCGTGGGTGCGCGACAACCTCCTCGCGAACACGCCGTATGACCAGATGGTGCGCCAACTCCTCGCG
>JBDSAR010000128.1:0-12135 GCA_039922035.1 Chthoniobacteraceae bacterium | reverse complement strand
AGTCCACGGTCTGCACGCCGTTCAGCCAGATCCGGATGCGCTTGCCCTCGCAGCGGATCCGGTAGTCGTTCCAGTCGTTTCGGTGGAGGACTTTGTTCACGGCGTCCATGTCGGATTTCGCGAGGACCTTTTTGCGGCGCGACTCGTCGTAGAGGCAGCCCCACCACGTCGGGTCGCCGATGTCGGCCTGGTAGCCGAACATTTCGTGTGCGGGGTTTTCCATGCGGATGCTGCGGAACTGCACGCCGGAATTCACGAAGCCTTCGGTGCCGGTGAGTTTGAATTTCAGCGTGAGGTCGAAGTTCTTGTACGTCTTTTTCGCGGAGAGGAATTCGTTGCGCGGGACCTTTTCATCGAGCGATCCGCCGGTGATGCAGCCGTCCTCAATGCGCCACGTTTTTGCGGTGTCGCCGCTCCAGCCGTCGAGCGTCTTGCCATCGAAGAGGCTGACGGGCGCGGCGTGCGCGGCGTGCGCGGAGGTGAGGAATGCGGCGGTGATGAGGAGGATGAGGTGTTTCATAAAGTGCGGGTCATTGTTGCTGCGGTTGATTGGGATCCTGGCCGCCGAGGATCTGCCAGATGCGATCCTGCGCGGCGTTGTTGCCGGTGCCGGGGGCGGTGCAGCCTGCGAGGTCGGCGTTGAATTTTTCACGCGGCACCCAGCTTCCGCTGCCGTCGCTGGAGACGACATTCACGCCGTCCTTGTGCCGTTTGTCCACGCGTTTGGGCATGCCCACGCCGTCGGCGATGAGGGGGATGCGCGCGAGGCTCGCGAGGCGGATGGGAGTGCTGGGAAAAGTGGCAGTGCCCCAGTCCACGACCGGATTGGTGCCGTAGCCGCCCTGGAGGGTCTGGCCGGGCTTGACGGGGTAGGGGTTTTCCTTGGTGTTGCAGGCCTGCGTGGGGTCGCGTTCGGAGGGACAGTAGAAGACGCGCGCTTCCTTTTCGCTGCCGCCTGCGAGGAGCTTGCCGAGGAGGACGTAGTCGCTGCCGGCATACATCGTCGTGTTGAATTGCTTTTGCCCGAGCCGGTAGCCGATGGGGACTGCGCCATCATTTTCCCCGGCAAAGCGCGCGACGAGGGCGTGGATCTGCCTCATGTTCGAGAGGCACGTGGCGCGGTTGCCCTGCTCGCGGCTGGGCCCTGCGCCCGCGATGAAGAGTCCCGCGAGGATGGCGATGATCGCGATGACGACGAGCAGCTCGATCAGCGTGAAGGCGGAGGTGCGGAGGCGGGGGCTCAAGGGACGTGCAGTGTGCGCGACGGTGCGCGGGGAGACAAGCGTGTGTTCGCGCGGCTTGAGGGTGCAGTTGCAGGTTGCAGAAGAAGGGCGGCTTGGCACAACTGCGGAAGATGGAACATGACGACGATCAGCACCACCGACGGATTCTTGGCGTCCGATTTTTCACCGGGAGCACCGCCGAGGCGGTGGCCGCGAGCCAGCGTGGCGGGCTCGTCGTGGTGCCATCCGCACCGGTGCTGGTGACGGCGTCGGAGGATCCTGCGACTCAGGCGGCGCTGGTGGAGAGTGATCTGGCGATCACGGACAGCGGGCTGATGATCCTGCTGTGGCGGCTTTTGAAATGGGAGCGCATCCCGCGGGTCTCGGGACTTGCCTATCTGAAGTTGCTGCTGCTGGAGCCCGCCGTCCGCGCGCCGGGTGCAACGCTGTGGGTGATGCCGGGTGAGGATTCCGCGCGGCGGAATCGCGAATGGCTGCGGGCGAACGGGTGCGCCGTGGAGCCGGAGGACTGCTACATCGCGCCGAACTATGGCGGAGGTGCGCTGGCCGATCCCGCGCTGCTCGCGCTGGTGCAGGCGCGGAGGCCGGCAAATGTCGTCATGGCGATCGGCGGCGGGGTGCAGGAGCGCCTCGGCCATTATTTGCAAAAAAATTCCGGCTACCGTCCTGCCATCCATTGCACCGGGGCGGCGATCGGATTTCTCACCGGCGATCAGGTGAAGATCCCCGTGTGGGCGGATCGGTTTTATCTTGGCTGGCTGTTCCGCTGCTTCCAGTCGCCGTCTCGTTTTGTCCCTCGTTACGCGAAAGCCACAAAATTGTTTTTCCTAATGCTGCGATGGCGTGCAAGGCTGCCCGGTTCAACTCCCCAATGAACCGAAGGACCGGCCCCGTCATACCAACAAAGCAGCCGCAATCTTGCGCGAAACGCGCCAAAGCCTGCGGTTCCACGGGCAAATGCGCGGCGGCTGCGGTGATCGCCATGGCGCTTGCGGGACGTGCGGATGCGCAGGAGATTCCGCGGCCCTCCTATGCGCGGCAGGTGGAGAAGACGGCGAAACCGACGCTGGCGAATTTCAAGGTGGGCGAGGTGCTGCTGCGCGTGGATGCGCGCATGGGGGTGGACTTTGTGGACAACGTGGATCTCACGCCGAATGGGAAGGCGGATTTGATCGTGACCCCGGAAATCGGGGTGAACGCGACCTGGGCGGTGACGAAGCTCAACACGCTGCAGTTCCGTCTTGGATTCGGCTACGCGTACTACCTCAACAGCCCGAACCTGAACCGGCAGTCCACGACCATCTCGCCCGATTCGGCGCTGAGCTTCAACGTGTATGCCGGGGATGTGAAAATCAATTTTCACAACCAGTTTTCATTGCAGCAGGAGGCGATCAGCCAGGGCACGCTGAGCGGGGTGGCGCAGCTTGAGCGGTTCACGAACACGATCGGACTTTCCGTGCTGTGGGATACGAACGATATCGTGTGGAACTTCGGTTACGACCACTTCAATTTCATTACGCTGGGTGGGGCCAATTCGAGCTCGGGCTCCGCAGCTTCGTCGCTGAGCCGGCTGGATCATTCCACCGATCAGCTCAATTTTTCGGCAGCGGTGAAAATCAATTCGGCGCTGATCGGCGGCCTTGAGGCCACCGCTGCCTATTCGGACTATCCGCAGCAGTCTGCTTCCAATTTCACGGGCCTCTCTGCCGGCCCGTACTTGGAATTTCAGCTTACGAAGTACACCCACGTGTTCCTTTCCGGCGGCTACAAGGGATATTTCTCCGGCGCGAATGCGCCAGGTTCCGTATCCGTGAGCGACACGGTGGCAGCCCAGGCGGCCCAGGGCGACCCGACGGGATTCTATGCGAATCTCTCGTTTGTGCATCGGTTGAACCGGTACTATTCGGATCGCCTGGACATCGGGCACACGGACGATGTGGAGGGGCTGAGTGGGCACACGCAGGTGAACTCCGCGCGGTACGCGGCCACGTGGCGCGTGAATCAGAGGCTGACGCTCTCGGCCGGGCTATTTTACGAGGATGTCCGCATCGTCAGCGGCAGCGCGCTGGGAGGTTCGGTTGCGTCGGACTTCACGCGGGTCGGCGGGTCGATCGGGACCGGTTTCGTGGTCAGCGAGCATGTGTCCGCCTCGCTGTCATACCAATATGTGAACAAGAGTGCCGTGCGAGCTGCGGAAGACTACTCGCAAAACCGCGTCACATTCTCCCTTGGATATCGGTTCTAATCACATTATTGCTTTCCCCATGAATTTGCGCCCCAAACTTTCCCCAGGACAGCCGCGCCCCGGTTGGCTGTGCGGTGCTGTGCTGCTTTTGCTTTCGTTGCACGGAGTGACCGCACCGCCATCGCTGGCCCGCTCCGATTCCCCCGCCGGGATCGACAACAGGGCCGCCTCCCCCCAGGTGCTCGGGACGAACACCGCGGCCTTCACCACTTCGATGGAAGTGCTCAACGACACCCTGAAACTCAATGCGGGAGACCATGTGAGCCTGCGCATCCTCGAGGAGAAGCACGAGCCGTACAACCTCGTCGTCGGGGATGGCGGTGACATGGAGATTCCTCACATCGGCCGCGTCCAGGCGGTTGATAAAACGTGCAAGCAGCTCGCCTACGAAATCAAGCCGCTGTTTGAGAAGGATTACTTTGTGAAGGCGACCGTGATCATTGGCGTCGATCTCATCGGCACAAAGTCGCGCGGGAAGGTGTACCTCACCGGGCAGGTGCGCAGCCCCGGCGTGCTCGAACTCATGCCGGGCGATCCCATGACCGTGAGCCAGGCGATCCTCCGGGCGAACGGCGTCGGCGATTTTGCGGATAAGCGGAACATCCGGCTCGTGCGCAGGAAGGACGGGATCCCTGTGGCGACCGCCGAGATGCTGAAGAGCACGCAGCCGAAGAAGGACAATGTCTGGAAGAACATCGGGAAAGTCTTCAGCAGGAAAAAGGAAGCGCCCAATAACTCCACGGAAACTTTCATCGTGGACCTCGTGGATATCCTCGAAAAAGGGCACCTTGAGCGGGATCCCATCCTGAAGGTCGGCGACCTCATCTACGTCCCCGAGCGGCTCATCAATTACTAACCGACCGAACCGACATGGCACTTCCACAGGCACAGACAATCGCAGCGACCTCGGCGGTGAACCGCTTGCGGGTCCAGGGCATCCGCTATTTGTATCTCCTCAAGAAACGCTGGTGGGTGCTGCTGCTCCTCCTCAGCCTCGGCCTCTGCATCGGCGCGTGGACGGCGATGCAGCAGCCGCCCGCATGGCTCTCCAGCGGCCGCCTCATGGTGTCCGGGCAGATGAAGATCGGTGAGTCGGCCGCGGCATACTCCGAGGAACTCGTGAATTTCTTCGGAACGCAGATCGAACTCATGCAGAGTGCCAAGGTCCTCCAGGGAGCTGAGACGCGCGTGCTCGCACTGCACCCGGACCTGCCGCGTGAGCAGGTGAAAATGACAGTCGGGCAGCTTCCAAAGGCCGCGATCTTTCAAATCAACGTCTATGGCAAATCGCCCGCTTATTCGCAGGCGTATTTGGACGCGGTGATGGACGAATACATCGCCAAGAAAAAGGAAATGCGCGAAAATCGGCGCGAAGGGGCGGCGGTTGCGATTCAGGATGAACTCGTGCGGCTCGAGAAGGACATGCTCAAGGAAGAGGAGGAGATGCACACCTTCCAAAAGGAAAACAACATCGGCTTTCTCAAGGAGGACGGAAATAGCGCCGCCACCTACCTTTCGCTGCTGAACCGGCAACTGGCTGACCATAAGACCGAGTTTGACCTCCTGAAACTCCTCGATCTGGACCAGAATCTGGACCGTAATCCGCAGAGTCCCGGCGGCGGAGAGAAGACCCAGGGCAGGATGGATTCCCTTGCTGGCATGCCCGGTCCGCTGGGCGAATATCTGAAGGCCAAGCAGAGCCTTCAACAGCTCATGGCCGACCGTTTGGAACTCTCAAAGTCCTTGAAGCCCAGGCACCCTTCCATCGTTGCGCTTGACGAGCAGATCATCAAGAGCGAGGCGCTGCTGCAAACCTACAGGGAACTGAGTCAGAATGCACTGCAAAGCCGCCGGGAATCCATTGATGTCCAGATCAAAAACCTCGAGGGAACGATCAAGATTTGGGAGGGCAAGGCGCTCGATCTCGCACGACGGGTGGCGGACTGGGACAAGATCCGTTCAAAAATCGAGCGCACCAAGGTGCAGTACGACCGTCTCAACGGGCAACTGCGCAGCATGGACGTTTACAAGAATCTCGATCAGGACACCGTGGCCATCCTCGAACAGGCATCGAAGCCGAGGCAGATCCAGATGGAACTCAACAAGCTCCTCCTGATCGGCGGAGTCTGCGGGTTTGGGCTCGGCCTGCTCATTCTCTTCGTCCTCGACAAGATGGACGATCGGATCGGCTCCTTCTTCGAGTTCCGCGAGCGGTTCCCCGAGTCGCTGCTTGGCCAGGTCCCGCGCGAGCTGGGAAAGGTCGGCGTTGCCCTGCTCGTCTCGAACGATCCCCGCCACGCCCTCCTGGAATCCTTCCGCACTCTGCGCTCATCCATCATCTTCCTGCCCGTCGAGGGAATGCGGCCCAAGACGCTCCTCGTCACCAGCGCCACGCCCGGCGAAGGAAAGACGACCATCGCCGCGAACCTCGCCATCACCTTCGCATTCTCCGGTGCAAAGACGCTGCTCGTGGACGCCGATCTCCGCCTCGGGCGCATCGCCAAGGCGTTCAAGATCGAAAGCGAGGCCGGCCTTTCCGATGTGCTCCGCCAGCGCGCACACTGGCGCGAGGTGATCGTCCCCACCTCGACCCCGAATCTCTCCGTGCTCCCGCGCGGAAAGACGCTCTCGCACCCTGCGGAGCACTTCCTCGGAAAAGTCACCGATCAGTTCCTCCAGGAGGTTTATGCGGAGTTCGACTACATCATCTTCGATTCGCCCCCCGTGATGGCTGCGGACGACGTGCTGAGCCTGGCGCCGAAAATTGACGGCACCATCTTCGTCATCCGATTCTCCACCTCCTCCGCGCGCCGCAGCCGGACAGCGATCAATCTCCTCGTCCAGCGGCAGGCAAACCTGCTCGGCGTCGTCTGCAACGACGTCCGCCTCGCGGAATCCGAATACGGATACGGAAGCTACTATCAGTACTCCTCCTACCGTGAACATGCCGATTCCGAATCCGACGAGCCGGTGAAGGCCGTGAAATAGCGGAGTGGGCGGGATTGCTTCGCTTTTGCGGAACTGACGGACACCGCCATTTTATTTTCGTCCGCGCACCGGGCTACCGCAATTCCGCTCCGGCGAATTTCACCCAGGCCCGCCATGCTTGCTCCCAGTCCTCGCTCTCCTCGAACTGCCCTGCCTCGATGAACGCGAGGTAGGCGGGGTGGTTTGGCAGATTTTGCAATCTGCGCAGCGTTTCCAGCGCGTCCGTGGTTTTTCCCAGGGAAAGCTGAACCGTGTGAAGCCGCAGGCCGAGGGTGATGTCATCGGGTCGCGCACGGAACATTCGCTCCAACTCCGCCAGCGGCTTGATTGCGATAATTTTCGGCATCATGGGAGGCGGGACTGAATCCCGCATCAGCTCGCACGCCTCCTGGAATTGCTTCGCCTCCGCATGCAGGAGCGCCAGCCAGCGCCAGCCTTCCTTTTTCCACGCGGGATTGCCCTGCAGCTCTGCGAAAAGCAGCCGGTGGTCGCCGTGCCGGAACCAGACCGAAAACAGCCCGTTCCTTTGCCCGGCCGAGAAGGACTTCAGGTCTGGCTCCGCTTGGATGAGCTGCCCGATCAGCACTGCGCACTCCGAACGGTCCGCCTGATCAAGAAATGTGAGGAAATAATCCGGATCGTTGCGCGAGAGTCTCGCCAGAGTGGCGTGCAGCGCGGGCCGGTCGTGCGACCAGGCGAGCATCTGCCCGTAGAGTTTTGCACCCGATTTTCCCGCCCGGCGCAAAGCCTCGACACAAGCTGCGTACGCGAGTTCCGGCTGTCCGGCCTGCGTCCACGCAATTCCCTGCGCGTGGCAAAGCTCCGCCCAGCGCGGCTCGAGGAAGCGCGCAATCCCGAAATCCCTCGACGTCCCCCACACGGAAAACGCCTCCACCAGCCGCGCGATGCCGCGCTGGAAATAGAGATTCGCATCCATCGGCGAGATCCGCAGCGCCTCGTTTGCGCTCACCACGGCAGCGTCGTGCTGACTTTCGATATTATGCCGCGTCGTGCGTTCCTCGAGAATCATGGCCGTCGCGACCGTGGGCGCGATGCGCCCGACACGGTCGGAAAAAACGGACGCCAGCCACCACCCGGAGATCAGCGCAAGCATCACCCCAAGGAGCCGGAAGACCGGCGCGGCCCAGCGGTTCCTCTCCACGATGCGCGTCGGGTGCAGTGCCAGCCCGGCGAGGAAAAGCGCCGCCCACGCCGTGCCCAGCCGGTGCCCTGAGACATCGGCGAATGCATGCAGTATGAACGCCAGACCGCAGACGAGTGCCGCCGAGCGCATTGCACGATCCGTCCCGGACGACAGCGGCAGGCACTGCCGGAACCACAGCGCGCACGCTGCCGCGATCAGGATCGTCGCCGGCCAGCCCATATCCACCGCGACCCACAGCCAGTCGCTTTCGGGATGGATCGCCCGGTTCTGATCCGCCGATGCCTCGCGCGCCATCGCAAAGACCGGCGCAAAATTCCCCAGCCCCTGGCCCAGCCACGGCGCGGCCGCCGTGAGATGCAGGGCATCTTTCTGGATCACGACGCGGTAGTCCGGGGCCGAGTTGTGCTGCAGCCTCTGGAACCGCTCGAACGACGCACCGCCGAAAACAAAGAAGCCGGTGAGCAGCAGCGCGAACCCCGCGATCGTCAGCGCGCCGCCTTTGCGTGAGGTCGAGAGCAGGACGGACAGCAGCCCGTATGCTCCGATGCCGCCGAAGAAAAGCAGGATGCCTGCGCGCGAATAGGTCTGCACGATCGCGGCGCCGAGGACGATGACCGACGCGACCCAGAACACCGCGCCCTTCCGTCCCCGCTCGAATCCGTCGAATGCAAGGGCCGTCGCCATGATCCCCGCGAGCGCGAAAAGATTTCCGCTCTGGTTGCGGTTGGGGAAAACGCCGAAGCCCGCGCCGGAATTGAGCACCTTCGGCCAGAACGGCACGTGCCAGCCTATCTTGAGCGAAACCAATGCCAGCGTCGCGAGGACCACGATCCCCGCCGTGTACCAGCGCGCGGCCTCCCTGCGTGAGTGCTGGCTCCACGATATCGTCGTGAGATACAGCGAGAAGATCAGCCCGCCGAAAAGCAGGCACACCGCGTGAAGGCTGATCCACGGCTGCGGCGAGAGCGTCCCCGGAAGCTCCACGCCGAGTTCGCCCGTGAGCGTCTTCCTCCATTCCGGAATCGCAAACCAGCGCGCCGGAAGGAATGCCGCGAGCCCGATGGCCAGGATCGCAGCAAAGAGCACCCACCACAGCGCGCCCGGCGAGCGGCGCGGCGGCGCGAAGATCAGCAGCACGCCCAGCCCGAGCAGCAGCAGCGCCTGGCCCCACACCTGCGTGGAGATTCCGAACAGCGGCCCGAGCAGCGCCAGCGCGGTGACCGCGACCGTGTTTGCATTCTCAGGCGAAGGGGGCCGGCGTTCCATTTCCTGAGTTTGAGCGGTTGCGCGGAAAAATTGCGAAACTTCTCTCGGCTCAACCTCGCCTACTTCGCGCCGCCGGCGTCCACCACGTTTTTCGCAGCCGCGATGTAGTCCAGGATGCGCGTCTTCTCCGCGTCACTGAGATTCGCACGCCGGCCCATGCTCGACACCATGCCCGCCCATCCGGTGAGCGTGCGTCCGTCGAGCATTTCCAGATCGTGACACTCGGTGCAGCGGTTCGTGTAAAGTTTCCGTCCATCCTCGAGCACCTGCGTCGGCGTGCTGACTTTCGCGAGGGAGACAAACGCCGGCGAGACCGGCGGCGAGGTGCGCTCCTCGAAGGCAGCCGCGAGTGACTTGCGCAGCTCGCGCAGGTCCGGGTGGTCGGTGCAGAGCTTCAGCCCGTCGTCAATCGCGCTCAGCGCATGCACCGCGCCGTTCGGCTGCCGCTGCATCTTCTTCGCCGTCTTGCAGAGCGAATCCGCCTCATCGAGATCCTTCTGCGCGAGCGGCTGCATCGCCTTCAGCATCGCGTGGGCGGGCTCCGCCTCGAGTCCCTCGCGGATGTGCTTCGAGGCCGCGGCGAGCTGCTTTAGCGCCATCTCCTGCCGGGCGAGCAGGAAGGCGCGCTGCGAAATCCCCGCGCGCTTCGTGAGGTCCGCGCGGTCCACTTTCGTCGCGGGAACCGTGAGCCCCGGCACCTGCGCACCGAGGCGGTCCGCGCCTTCGTCCAGCGGCAGCGCGATGCTGGCCATGCCCGCCTTCGCGAGCTGCTCCGCCGTGTCGCGCAGGGTCTGCAGCGTGTTCGTCGCGCCCTGCTTCGCAGCCGGGTTTGCGCGGGCCTGCACGGCCGCCGTGATCGCGCCATTGATCCTCGTGAAAAGCGCACCGCCGAGCGCCGCGAAATCCTTGTCCTGCGCCGCGCGGGTGAGGAGCCGCTTCGCCTCGTCGTAGCGCTGGTCGCGGAACGCCTCCGCGCCGCGCACGAGATCGAGAGCCGCGTGCGGAGCCCCCGGCTCCACGGCATCCGCCGGCAGCGAGACGGCCACGAGCGTGTTGTCCTCCTTGAGGAACGAGACAAAGACCTGCTTCCGCGACGCGTCGTGCTTGAGCAGCGTGAATTCCTGCCCCTTCGCCGCGCCCGCAAGATTTTTCCCCTGAAAAACCAGCATCTCACTGTGCGTCACACGCACCGGATCACCGACGACAAATGCCGGCGCGGCGGCGCGGGAAATGCCGAGCGCCGTGAGCGCCACACTCAGCGTCGCGACGATGGGGAAGCGCACGGATGCGCTGGAAAAATGCGGACGGTTCATTGGATTGGCAGGACAAGTTCGACCTTCTTGTCACCACGAAGCACCGTGGCCCGCACCTTGTCACCCGGTTTGTGAGCGCGCAGCAGACGCCCAATCGCCGTCCCTTCCGTCATGCGCTCCGAGGAGCCATCCAGTTCCGTGATGATGTCCTCTTTCTGAAAACCGGCATTCTTCGCCGCCGCATGCTTGCCATACGCGCCGACGCCCTTCGCGCGCAGCGCCATGTGTTCCTTCGCGATGCCGAGCTTCGCGCGCACCTCGTCCGTGGGCTCATCGAGAATCAGCCCGCCCAGCGCCATCCCGCGCATGGACCAGGTGCCGACACGTTTCGAGATGTCTGCCCTCTCGCGCCACCCCGCCGACAGCGTGAGCGCGACAGCCACCGCAGCATTGCCGCGGCTCGCGACTGCCGCGATTTTCCCCGCTCCCGGAAACCGGTGCAGCACCCAGCTCACATCCGCAGGCGAAATGAGCGGCTGCCCGCCGAGCGAGATCAGATCATCGCCCGCCTTCAGTCCCCCCGCCGCCGCGATCGATCCCTCCGCGACCGACTCGATGCGCGCCGCGTGATCCGGCGCGAGCGTGAGGCCGATGGTCTCCGGCTTCGGAAAAGGATACACCCATTCCTCCGGGATCATTTTGCCCTGCTCACGGTACGAGGTGCGGATCGCATCGCCGACCTGATGGCAATGCACGCAGCTCTGGACGACCTTCCCCTCCCAATCCAGCTCCGTCTTGTACTTCCCCGCGAGCCCCGGGATTTCCACCGGCGTCTTGAACGGAATCGGCCCGCCCTGCTTGCCCGCGAGGCCTGCCTTGTTCGCCGGATATCCTCGATGGATCGCCAGCGCACCATCGAGCGCGCTTTTGAAACCCGCCGTCGTCCGGTCCATCGGATCATGCTGATGCGTCCACGATCCGTAGCGCCCGTAGATCGTCCCGTCGCCGTTGAAGAACATCGTCGAGAACGAGAGATCGTAGTCGAACTGGAACCGCGAAAGATCGAGCGCATTCGCATTGATCACCCGCACGCACACGAACTGATCGAGCAGCGGGATGAGCGCCTTTTCCTCCAGCACCTGCGCGTCGATCCCCGCGCAAGCGAGGCACGGCACGCAGCGCAGCACGACGAGCAGCGGCCTGCCCGTCTGCTTCGCCTTCGCGAAGCCCGCGCTGAAGTCGTTGTAAATCCACCGCGCGTCGTATTCGAGCGCAGTGCGATCCTTCCGCACCGCGCCCTCGCGATCCTTCACCGCCTCTCCGAATGACACGGAGGTCAGCAGCGTCATGCAAAGCGCGAGATGGGGGAACCGGGCATTCATGGCGCGGACCTTGGCGGACGCCGCGCAGCCGTTCAACACGCTTCTTGCCCCGAGCAGCGGAGGAAAATCACGTTTGGATTTCCGCCGCCTGCGCGGCACCATCACCGCATGATCGATCCCGACGAGCAGGAGCCTTACCGAGTTGAGCGTGTTGAGCCGGACGGCGTGAGTTTCAAAGTGGTGGACTGGGAAGAAAATGTCGCGTTGCATTGCAGCGACAAACCCAGCGCGGAGCAATACACCGTGCTGTTGAACCAGGCTTTCCGCCGCGGCTACAAGGTCGGCTTCCGCAAGGCCCGCAGGCCGTGAGACGATCCGGCAATCCGGGTTCGCCCGCGGCCAAGCATGTCATTGATGAGCGCTGGAGCGCTCACCTGTAAAGCATGTGGAAAAAGTCCCGGAAGAATCTCACGCAAAGGCGCGAAGGCGCGAAGATTCCTTCGTGAAAACTTCCTCCTTTGCGGCTTGGCGACTTTGCGTGACGCATTTTTTTAAAATGATCTTATAACCTGTCATGCGTTGTGAAGATATTCATGCATGGTTGAGGTGGTCGTGCGCTGAGGGTCTCGGATCGGTGGCCTGTTTCATTCCC
>JBDSAR010000127.1:0-3418 GCA_039922035.1 Chthoniobacteraceae bacterium | reverse complement strand
TCGGCAACGGGGAATTCCCCGGCGCAGTCAGACTGTGACCGCGCCGATGCCGCGCGCGGCGTTGCCGAGGAAGGTGCGGCGGGTGAGGCTTTGAATGTCGGGAGTCATGGCGGGAGGTGCGGAGTGTTCAGTGCTTCGATGTCACTCGAATTGCTTTCGTAACGTTGCGATACTTAAAACCTTTGCGGTTCTGTGCATCATCGCGTGGCAGTTGGGGCAAACTGGTCGAAGGTCTTTGATTGGGTCTAAGCGATATTCGCTGCCAATCTCGGCGAGTGGAACAAGATGATGAACGTGAATGAAGCCTCTGCCACGCTCACCATAAACGGCCTCGAAATCGAAGTCGCAGACTGAACAACGAACGCCGTAATGCTCAATGCACTTCTGGCGTGCGCGTGGGCTGCGCTCATAGATGCTGACAGTTACCTGTTTCGTAGCACCCTCGAAGTAGGCTTCGGGTGCTAAAACCTCGTCTGGCAGCGAAACCAATTCTTGCCCGAAATATAATAAGTGAGCGGCCCAGCGCGCCTCTAACTCTGCTGCGGCTTCGGGTGAAATGCTCATACCGGAAGCCTGAGTGTTCCAGTTCACGCTGGCCAGATGGCCAGAATACAAATCCTCACGATGAAGTATCTCGGTGGTGTCGGGGTCGATTAGTGTGTCGAAACGGGCATTGATATAAAGTGCGATGTCGTTGGGGCGGGTCGCATCGAAATGGGTGTCCTCGAAAACCTCACTCGTAGCCCAACCTGATCCCATGATGCCCGGACGGTCTGAACCCTGGCGAAGCATAAACACTCTGTCGTCCGGCACGATCCTCTTGGTGCTGCCGGAACTCCAACGAGAATCAAAGTATCCCTTCGTCTCGACCTCGCGAACCGCATCAGCAAGGTTTTCCCATTGCCACCGAGTAGGCTTCCACGTGAGCAAGTAGGTGGGCATGGGATGTAGATTACGGATGCAAGAGGCCTAACATCGCGATTGTTGGTTGAACTCGGAGCGCCCGCCTCCTTCCGTCGGCGGCTACCTCGTCGCGGTCGTCGGTGCGCCGAGCTGGATGCACGCGGCTTCCTTCGTCGAGCGGACGAAGACGCGGCCATTGCTCAGCACGGGGGTCGTCCAGCATTTGCCGTCGATCGCTTTGAAACGTCCGAGTTCCTTGTAGGCGTCGGGCGAGGCTTTGATGCCGACGATTTCGCCCGCGTCAGTCAGCGCGAGCAGATTGCCGCCCGCGGTGAGGATGAGATTGCCGGGGCCGAAGCCGGGGTGCTCCCACTTGATGTCGCCATCGGGCAGCTTCACGCACTTCACGGGGCCATTGCCATATTCCTTGAATTGGAACATGCCGTAGAGGTGTCCCTCGAAATGCACGGGCGTGCTCCAGTGATTTGCGAGCGGCTTCTGCGGGACGCGCATGACTTGCTCGGCCTTCCATTCGCTGCCGGCCTTGCTGATTTTGAATCCCACCGCGCCGACGCCGTATCCCGCGCTGGCGTACACGTAGTCGCCCGCGACGACGGGGCTCGCGGCGGTGCTCGTGCTGTATTTGAAATCCGCGTGCCAGAGTTGCTTCAGCGTCTTCGGTTCGAGCGAAGTGAGGCCGTCCTGCATGTAAAAGATGATCTGGCGCTGGCCGAGGATCGTCGTGGCGATGGGCGTCGCGTGCGTGATGGTTGCGTCGCCGGACTTCGCAAGCACCGCGCCGGTCTGCGGATTCAGCGCGAGATACGTCTGGCCCGCGCCACCGCCGCCGACGTAGAGCACGCCGTCCTCGAGGAGCGGGCTGGCGGCGTTCTGCCAGCGAATGGTGCGGCCGGCGAATTCCTTCACGAGGTCGTGCTTCCACACCGGCTTGCCCGTCACGCCGTCGAATGCGTGCAGCACCATGTCGCTGTGCATCGCGATGACGATGCGGCCTGCAAGAGTGGGCGTGCTGCGCGGGCCGTCGCCACCGCCGTTGTCCTTCGTGCCAGCATTTCCGCCACCGTCGTATTTCGCGGAGCCGAGGCTCGCGGTCCACTTTTCCTTGCCGGTCGCGGCGTCGCGCGCGACGAGCACTTCATCCGAGCTTTTTCCCTCGATGGAGAAGCACCACGCGCCGCTCACGGTGAAGGATCCGAATCCCGTTCCGCCGGGAACCTTCCACAGCACCTTCGGCGCGGAGGGCCACTGCGCGGGGAGTGACTCGGACGAGGAGCCGTCGCCATTCGGGCCGCGGTACTGCGGCCAGTCGGTCGTGGCGAGGGAAGTCTTCACATTGGCGACCGGGGCGGCAGGCGCGGCGTGGGCGGCGGAGAAAAATGCGAGTGTGGCGAGAGGAAGAAGGGCGCGGAGTTTCATGGAGGTGCGGCTGTAGGGGGTTCGGTGCGTGAAGTCAAAGCCGCGCAGCCCAGGGATTCTTAGCGGCGAAGCCGCGGTTCAGTTTGGAATTGCGGCATCCTGCAATTTCCCCATGGACACGGGACACGCGAAAGGGGGAGCACAGGCGGGTCGCCTGTGCTCCCCTTTTGCTTCGCGAGTCGCGTGCTCCACCCGAGAGGCGCGGCGTTCACCGCGATTTCATGCATGCCATCTGCGTTCATTTGCGTTCATCTGCGGTTCACCCCGCCCCGCCCGCATTTGTTTCGTTTCCCGCCTTGCGTGGAAAACATTCCCTGTCCACGCTCGCGTCGCCCGCGGATGCGGGCACCATTTTTCAAATGCCACCGAAGCCAGCCCCAGCGCCACGCCACGTCCCGAAACACTACATCCTCGACACCAATGTCCTGATCCACGACCCGGGATCGCCCTTCCAGTTCAAGGACAACTTCGTGTGGATCCCCGTCGAGGTCTTTGAGGAGTTGGATCGCTTCAAAAGCGAAAGCTCCACGCGCGGGGCGAATGCGCGCGAAGTCCACCGGCGGCTGAGCGAGCGCTTCATGAACCCGAGCGACATGCAGGCAGGCGTGAAGCTCGAAAATGGCGGCACTCTGCGCGTGTGCATCAATCCCACCGCGCGCTTCAGCGGTGAAGGCTGGCATCTCGTGAGCGATTCGCCGCGTTTCAACGCGCTGCGCGATCTTTTCGCCGACCTCACGCTGCCGGACAACCGCATCCTCGCCGCCGCGTGCGGAGTCGCGGACGCGGAAAAGGGCGACGTAATCCTCGTGACGAAGGATCTCAACATGATGCTGAAGGCGCGCGCGCTCGGCATGAACGCGCAGGACTACCGCACCGATCGCGTGGAGGATGTGGACATCCGCCTCACGATGCGCCGCAGCGAGGAGGAATACGAGACGCTTGATGTCGCGCCTTACACGCTCCAGGCATACGCGAGCCAGGAGACGATCATCATTCCCGAGGCGAAGGATTTTCACCCGAACCACTACGTTCTCCTCCGCAACGAGGAGGAGCCCACGCACGCGATCCCCGCGCGCCA
>JBDSAR010000126.1:0-1658 GCA_039922035.1 Chthoniobacteraceae bacterium | reverse complement strand
GCGCGATCCCTCATGAAATTTTTAACAATACGATCCTCGCCACTGTGAAAGCTGATCACGGCGAGACGCCCGCCCGGCGCGAGGTGCCGCGTGATTTCGCCCAGCATCGTGGTGAGCACTTCGAGTTCGCGGTTCACCGCCATGCGCAGCGCCATGAAGACGCGCGTGGCCGGATGCGTGCGGCCCTTGCGCGGAATCACGCTCGCGACAAGATCCGCAAGCTGCAGTGTGCGCGTGATCGGCAGCGCTGTGCGTTCGCGAACGATGCGCGAAGCGATGCGCCACGCCGCCGGCTCATCGCCGTAGGTTCGGAAAATGCGTGCGAGTTCCTCGTCCGAGGCGGTGTTCACGAGGTCCGCCGCACTCTGCGGCGCGTCCGGCGCCATGCGTGCGTCGAGCGGGCCGTCGTGCTGAAGCGAGAAGCCGCGTTCCGGCGTGTCGAACTGATGCGAGCTGACTCCGAGATCAAAAAGCGCGCCGTTCACCTCCGTGATGCCCAGTTCCGCGAGGATGCGGCTGAGTTCGGAAAAATTCGCGCGTCGCAGGATCAGCCGCGCGCCGTAGCCCGTCAGCTTTTCCTCAGCCTCTGCAATTGCGTCCGGATCCTGATCCGTCGCGATGACCGTCGCCCCGGCGTCCAGCAGCGCGCGCGTGTGTCCGCCGCCGCCGAGCGTGCCTTCAAAGAAAATCTTCCCCGGCGCGGGCAGCAGTTGCGCGATGGTTTCATCGAGCAGGACGGGCCGATGATAACCGGACGGATTTGGTTCAGCGGACATTTCGAATTCCTCCGGCTCAAATGTGGTTTCGGCGTATGGATGGTGGAAAATCATAGCCCGAGAAAATCCTGCACGTTCATCCGCGGGTTGCCGTGTTCATCCGGCTCCGCCTGCTTCTTCTCCCAGTCGGCGATGTCCTTCGGTTTCCAGACTTCAAAATTCAGCACCGTGCCGCGCAGCATCACGTCGGCACTCTTCGTGCCGACACCGATTTTGGCGCAAAGGTCCGCGGGCAGCGTCAGCCGCCCCGACGAGTCGAGCTGCGTGCGAAGGCATTTTCCAAGCTCGCGCAGGCAGATGTTTTTCTCCCGCGGATTCAGGTCCACGGCCTCGGTGATGGATGCCACCGCCTTTTCGTATTCCGAGCGGGGCATCACGCGGATGTAGGGCTCGGCGGAGCCTGAGATCAGGAAGAATTCCTTGATGTTCAAGCTCCGCCAATCCTTTGGCAGGTTGACGCGCAGGCCCACATCCAGAGTACGCGGATGTTCACCAGTGAACATCGGCTGATCTGGTTTGAGCGCGGTCATTGTGTGTTAGGTGGTTCGAAGTCGGCGCTGTGCTGAACTCCAGAACGGCCCAATTTGACCCGGATCACCCCAGACCCGTCAATGTCAATCCGCTGCAAACCGCACTTTTTTTCAAACGCGAAAGGCGTCGGAAATTGGTCCCGGAAATCCGCCGAACAGCGGATTATTTCTCCGAGAGAAAGCTACTGGCGCACAGTCTTGCGTAAATCCCGCCAAGCGCAAGCAGATCATCGTGTGTGCCTCGCTCAACGATGCGTCCGCGCTCCAGAACGAGGATGAGATCCGCGTGCCGCACTGTGGAAAGTCGGTGCGCGATCACGAATGACGTGCGCTTTTCCATCAGCCGATCCAG
>JBDSAR010000125.1:0-2407 GCA_039922035.1 Chthoniobacteraceae bacterium | reverse complement strand
CCGCTCACGACCCGGAACAGATGCCGGATGCCCTCGGCGCTTTTCAGCTCGATGAAAGTCGGCGACTCCGGTGCGTGCCCGCATTTCGCCGCGATGAAATCCGAAAGCGTGCGATGCGCCGCGGCTGCGTCTTCGGCCGCGACGTAGTATTCCACGCGGTTGCAAGTCGAGACCACCACGGCCTCGTGAACGCCCGGAGCATGCGCGAGCAGCGAGCTGAATTCACCGAGATGCGCGTCACCGATCGCGAAGCGCTCGCGTGTCTCCACATGAGCGGTCTTGTGACTGAGGCCGAGGCAGAAGACTTCCATCAGTTGCCGATGTGAAATGCGCTGAGCACGCCCAGCGTGGTGAGTGCCAATGCAAAAGCCGCGACTGCCAGCCACGCGATGCGCCGGGAGCCGAGACGGTGCGTGCGCCGCATCACGAGGACCGCGCCGTAGGGCAGCCACACACACACTGCGAGTGCGATGGTGGCGACCGGTGTGTGGCCCGCGAAAAATCCCGAGACAATCCCGACGGTGAGCAGCACGAAGCCCGCCAGCATCAGCCGCTGCATGGCGACAGAGAGATTCGCGATGGGTGGCAGGTTTTGAAAAAAGGAATTCAGGTTGTGACGTTTCAGGTGCCGCTCCTGAACGAGGAACATTACGCCCGCGACACACGCGAGCGCGAACGCGCCGTACGACACGAGCGAGATTGCCGCGTGCAGTTCGGGCCAGAAACCCGCGCTCTTCTTAAACACCGGCGCGACAGACGCCGCAGGCAGAAGCTGTGCGACGACCTGGATCAAAAACACAAGCGGCGCGGTGAATGTCCCGAGCAACGAGAGCCGGTACGTGCTGCCGACGACGAAATACAAGAGCACCACCGACCACGACAGAAAGACGAGCACCTCGAAAAGATTCGTGAGCGGGCAGCGCCCGACCGCGCCGCTGCGCAGGCGCAAGAAGCCGAGTTGAAGCGCAAAACCGAGGAGCATCACCACGAAGTTCCAGCGCGAAGGCTGGCGCACTTTCGCGCCGAGCGCGTACATCGAGTAGGCGAATCCGGCGAGGAAGCAGAGGGTGGATGAGACGAGGAACGCGCGCTCCATGGTGTTCACAGGCTAGCGGTGGCGCGGTGCGATGCAAACGCCGCGACCATCCGATTCGCAGAAACCGGACGCAGCACGCAGGAAAATGGGAGCACACGCTTCCAGCGTGTTCTTTCCGGCATCCTGCCGAAAAGCGCCGCCTGACTGCAGGAGTGCCACCGCTGTACGGAAATCGGCTGCTCCCTCCGCCTTCGCCCTGCGTCCGGCAAGGATGCCGGACGCGGCACGCTGGAAGCGTGCGCTCCCGTTTTCCTGTGCGCGTCCGGACGTGCAGCGGTTCGGGATGCCAGCGCCGAGAATATGCGAGGCGAAGATTGCGGCCATGCGCTGCACAAACCTACGCGAGGACTCCATCGCCCGCAGGCGTGCCTTCGGTGACGACGCGGCGCAGGACGCGTTTGCCATCGGTGAGCGTGAAGAGGTACTCCGACGAAAACACCGCGCCTTCGACATTCACGCTGTGCGTCTGGCTCGCGATCTTCGCGGCTTCCTTCGTGTGCCATGCGCGGAGTCCGTCGGGCGTGAGCGAAGTCTCCTTCCAAAATTCCACGCGGTCGAACGGCAGTTCGCACAGGCGGCGCTGGATGAAATCGCGATCGAGGAATGCGATCAGGTTGCCGGCTTTCGGGCCGGCGACCTTGTCGAGGATGACGCGGTAGAGCGCCTTGAATGCGAGCGGCTGATCGATCGGCGTGAGCCGCGCGACCTCGAAGATTTTCGACTGGAGCGCGTCGTCCTCCCACTTCGCTTCCGGCAGTGCATCGGCGAGCGCGTGCATGAATGCGCGCTGCGTGTGCGTAAGTTCGGCGGCGCGTGCGGGCAGCGTTTCCTGCAGGCGCGTTTTTTCCTCCTCAGTGGCGTAGCGCTCCACCCACACGCGCGCAGAGCGGATGCGTGCTTCGAGGTGCGCGCGTTCGCTGGCGTTGAGCGGCCGGCCTGCGCGCTTTTCGTTCTCCTTCACCGCATCAAGGTGCGGCATCTGGATCAGCGCGGTGACGAGTTGGAAATTCGCGTTGAACTCATGCCCTTCCATCGCAGCGGGCGCCGCGAGGCGCGTGACGAATGCCTCGTCCGGCAGCGCCTTGCCCGTGACCGTGCGGTCGTGGAAGCGGTCGTATTCGTTGAAAAGTTTCACGATGCCTTCCTCATGCACGTCGAAATTCACGGGTGAGTTTGGCTTCGTGCGGATCATCAGGAATCGCAGCACCTCGGGCGGCAGCAGGTCGGCAATGTTGCGCGCGGCCGCTCCCACCCCACGCGAGCTGCTCATCTTTGCTCCGCCGACGAGGAAAAATTCGTAGGGCACATTGA
>JBDSAR010000124.1:0-3688 GCA_039922035.1 Chthoniobacteraceae bacterium | reverse complement strand
CGTGGCAGATCGCTTTGAGATTGGCTCTGGCCTGCACGGAATGCGGGCCGTCGCCAGCGACGTAGAGGCGGAACTGGAAATGCACGGGAGCGCTCATTTTTTGTCCGCGCCGCGCAGCGCGCGCAGGTGCGTGTCGCCGCTGGCGGACTCGCTGGCGCGATGCGCGGTTGAGCGGGTCAGCGCGTGCTGTTCGGCGCGCTTGGCTTCCATCTCTAGCTGCAGGGCCTTGAGCCGCACCGTGAGCAGCGCTTCCTCGGCGGCGAGCGCGGTCTGTTTCAGTTTGCGGGTGACTTCGGATTCCTCCGCCGCGAAGCGCACCGTGCGTTCCTTTTCCCAGCGCATCGTGCCCATGAGCACTTCGCCATCGGCGGTGTAGGCGTCGGCGAGCGTGAGGCCGGAACTGTTCAGGACGAGTTCCCGTACCTGGTTCGAGTGGCCCGTGCCGCGCGATTTGATGATGGAGAGCCCGCGGTTCCGCTCGCCGGCGTGGACGAGGTAGTTCAGGTGGATCCAAGTGTCCGCGAGGGTCGAGACTTGCAGCGGCGTGCCCTCCATCTCGGGCCTCCCTTTATCCAGCAGGCTGGTGCAGAGCAGCGTGAGGCCCTCGATTTTCGCCCAGTCCATCAACCGCTCGGTCACGCTGTGGACGACGCCGGCGCTGCCCGATTTTGCGAACGCCGACACGGGATCGATGACGAGGCACTTCGCACCGTGCTCCCGCGCGAGCTGCCGGATGTGCATGAGGTGAATCTCCGCGCTGCCCGTTATGGTCCGCGCCGAGACCATGCGCAGCAGCCCTTTCTTCGCGAAGCGCGAGAGGCGGATGTTCACCGAGGCAAGGTTGCGCACGACCTCGTTCGCATCCGTGTCGAAGCTGATGAACAGCGTGCGCTCGCCCCGGGCACAGGCCGCCTCGGCAAAGGCGCCGCTGAGCGTGGACTTCGCCGTGCCGGGAAAGCCGGTGATGAGCACGCTCGCTCCGCGGTAGTAGCCACCGCCGAGCATCGCATCCAGCCGCGGCACGCCGCTCGACACGCGCTCGCTGGAGATCGGCGAATCCGCCCGGTCCATCTGTCGCACGCCAGCCACCTCCAGGCCGCTGCAGCCAATGAGAAAGGGCGACTCATTTTCCGCGAAGCCAGAGCCGCGGTATTTCAACACGCGCAGGTTCCGCAGCGAAATGCCCTGCACCACCTCGTGGTTGAGCACCACCGCGCAATCCACCATGAACTGCATGAAGCCGAGCTGCGGCAGGTTGGCCGAGCCGTCCTTCAGCGCCGGGGTCTTCGCCGTGATGATCGCCGTGAACCCGCGCGCCAGCAGCCATTCGTGGAGGCGATACACTTCCCGCCGCTCCGCCTGCCGGTCGCCGAGCAGCGCGAGCACCACATCCAGGGCATCGAAGACGATGCGCCGCGCACCGATCTCCTTCGCCTTCGCCTCCAGCGCGGCGAGCATCCCGCCCAGATCAAAGCTGCCCGATTGCACCATGTCGGCCTGCGGCTGCGCATTGAGGAAAAAGAGCTTCTTCTTTTGCAGCTCGACGAGATCCCAGCCGAATTTCCCGGCATTGTCCGTGATGCGCTGCGCGCTCTCCTCGAAGGCCACGAAGATGCCCGGTTCGCCGTCGAGGCGCGCGCCATGGACCAGCGTTTGCAGCCCCATGATCGTCTTGCCCGAGCCCGGCCCGCCCTCGAGCAGGGTCGTGCGCCCGCGCGGCAGGCCGCCATTGGTGATTTCGTCAAAGCCCTCGATGCCCGTGCGAGCTTTCATCGCGCTCGATGCGGGTGGTTTTTTGGTTTTCATAAGGGGTCACTGTTCGGGGTTGGAGCACCGCGTCTGCCCTTCAAAAAAACGGCGAGAATCCCTCTTCACCCAAACAGCATATCAGCGGAATCCAACCGATCTATCGTCCTTCCCGCTCGTCGCGGACGTATCCATTTTGACGTTCATGAAGGAGCAGCCAAGCCTGCCGGGTTGTGGCATCCACTTCATCAAGTGCCCACTCCAGCCCCCAACCGATGGTGAGCCGGGACGGTCGGATATTCTCCGAAATTCAAAGTTGGCATCGCAATAAATTCTCCCGCCTGCGGATCCAATTCTCTCGCGCGTTGGTGACACGATAGGGCGATCTCTTTTTTGAAATGTGGAAATAGGTCCGCGGCTTGCGCGGCCCTCCTGCGGGCTATTGCCGATGCAAATTACACGGTCGTCCCCGGCGGGCAGGGACCGGCGTCCGCTAAGCGACAGCCATGCGCCTGAGGCATTTCAAACTGCGCCCCCTCGCCTCGCGCTTGCCACGCTGCGGAACACTCCCGTGCGAACTCAGGGTTTTCCCGTGTGCAAAGCACCCACTCCACTCCGCGGCCTGAGCACTGCGAGTGCTCGTTATGCCATGCAAGCAGCCAGTGACCAATGCCACCTTATTCCAAGGGGGCGGCGCTGGGGGCCGAACAAAAAACAAAACAAAACAAACGACATGAAAACCAAGATCAAATCCATCGCCGCCGCCATCCTCACCGCTGGCATCCTCAGCCTCGGCAGCGCGTTCGCAGGCCCCACCGCCACGCAGACCGTCACCTACGCGGTCAGCGCCATCAATGAACTCGCCGTGAGCGCCCCCACGGTATCGCTCACGGTGAACTCGGCCACGCCCGGGTCCGCGCCGAACAGCGTGTCCGACTCGAGCACGAGCTACGACATCACCACCAACGAAGTCGGCCAGAAGATCACCGCCGCGATCAACAGCGACATGCCCAGCGGTGTGACGCTTTCGCTCGGCCTCGCCGCGCCGACCGGTGCGACCAGCGCCGGCACGCTCGCGCTGAGCACCAGCGCGGTCGATCTCGTCACGGGAATCTCGACTCTCAATGAGACGGGCAAGACGATCACCTACACGCTCGCGGCGACTTCCGCGGCCGGCGTCGTCGCCTCGGCCTCGAAGACCGTCACGCTGACCATCACGGCCGGCCTCTAAGCCCTTTGGGGACCGATGAAGGGAGGTGGTGGCCATCCGCTGCCACCTCCTTTTTCCTGCATTGAAGCCCATGAAAACTCTCGTTCGCAACACGCTCGCGCTCCTCGCGTTCATCCCAGCCGGTCAGGCGGCTGACCTCGTTTCCAGCGGCGATTGGACCGAGACGATCACCGCCGCGAACCTTATCTCCGGCGCGGGGAGCAACCTGCAAAGCCAGCTCCAGAGCCTGTCTGGAGTCACCACGCTCACCATTTCCAATGCTCCCGGAAGCTGGTCCCTCCGCGTGCGGCGCAGCGGCGGCACATGGCCGGCGGGCGTCACCCTTTTGGTCAAACGCACTTCCGCGGGCAGCGGCAGCGGTACGATTTCCGGCGGCGACACCTTCGTCGCAGTGACCGGCAGCGACACCGAGATTTTCAGCGGCACGGAGGCCCGCAGCAACGTCTCGCTCCAATTCAAACTCAGCGGCCTCTCGGTCGGCATCACGCCGGCCACCTATCTTTCCTCAATCATCTTCACAGTCCAATAACCCATGAAACGCACACTCCTATTTTTCCTTATCCTATTCGCCCTTCTGCCTAATAGCCGCGCGGGCGTCAGCGTCATCGGCAATCTCGCGCGCACTGCGACGATCAAGCCCGGTGATGCGTTCGAGGGCGTCATCTTCATCAAGAACAACGACAAGCAGCCCGCCGACATGCGCGTCTTCCA
>JBDSAR010000123.1:0-3336 GCA_039922035.1 Chthoniobacteraceae bacterium | reverse complement strand
AATTTCGACGAGCCGCGCACGCTCATCAGCAGCCTCGGGCTCGGCTCGATGGGCTACGGCTACCCGAGCGCGATCGGCGCGAAGGTCGCGCGGCCGGACAAGGAGGTGATTGATATTGATGGCGACGGTTCCTTCGTGATGAACATCCAGGAACTCGCCTGCGCGCATGTCGAGGGCATCGCGGCAAAGGCGCTCGTGCTCAATAACCTGCACTTGGGCATGGTCGTGCAGTGGGAGGATCGCTTTTTCAAATCGAACCGCGGACACACTTTCCTCGGCACTTTCTCGGACGAAAAGCGCGAGGTGCCGGACATGACCAAAATTTACCCGGACTTCCAGAAAATCTGCGAGGGCTTCGGCGTGCCGAGCAAGCGCGTGTCGCACAAGAAGGATCTCGCCGCGGCGATGGAGTGGTTCCTCGCGCAGAAGACCGCGTGCCTGCTTGAAGTCATGGTGCCTTACTCCGAGCATGTGCTGCCGATGATCCCCGCCGGCGCGACCTACAAGGACATCATTTACAAAGACCCCGAGCATCGCGCGACGCTGACGCCGGGTTCGGGTCTGTAAGCGGACTCCCGCCAGAAAAAAGCGACAGCCACCGCCGGCAACTTGCTGGCGGTGGCTGTTGTCTTTTGCGGGGAGAAATGGATCAGGCTTCGACGGGCTCGGGCCCAGGTTTTTTGGCGGAGCCTTTGCCGAGTTGCGCGCCGGTCTTGCCTGCGAGGACTGCGACGGCAATCACCGGTGGCACGACCCAGAGCGCGAGCGTGACCGGCAGCCAGGCGAGCGTTGGGACTGCGCTCACTTTTCCCAGCCAGCCATCAAGAAGACCAAAGCCCCACGCAGCCGCGCCGATGCCCGCGGCGGCGAGCAGGCTCGTGCAGAAGCCGAAGGCAAAGACGACGGCTTTCCTGAGTTCGCCGCGACCGACACGGGCTTTCAGGCGATCGAGCGTCACGCGCTTCAGCGCGAAGTAGCCGCGGAGCGAGAGCAGTTCCAGCAGCACCGGCCAGAGGATCAGCGCGCAGACGACGAAGGTGTGAGGCTTCTCCGCTGTCGCTTGAAAACGAAAGATGAGCGTGAGGCAGACGAGCCAGGTGGCGGCGAAATGACCGGAGCAAAACCAGAGCATAAATAGGTAGTTGCACGGAATTACAGCAATTACAGCGCCACTTTTCTCGCGATGAAAGGCAACCTGTGAGCCAGCCACCTGTTCTGGAAGAATCTCGCAAGCGCTGGCTCGAAAAATAAACAAGCCGACCCCTCACGAGGTCGGCTTGTTCATGTTGGGATCTAGCTTTTCGAAACCCTTACTTGGGCTTGTTGCACTTCTCGCAGACTTTGCCGTCTGCCTTGGCCTTCACGCAGCACGGATGTGCGCAGTCTTTGCCGGCGGCCTTTGCTTTTTCGCAGCAGGTCTCGGCATTGGCGGTGACGGTCACGAGGGCGAAGAGGCCCGCGAGGAGGAGCTTGGTGATGTTCATAGGATTCCAGATTTAGCACGGCGTCAAATTAACCGCAATGACATTTGCGCGTCCGATTTTTGTGCTATGCCACCACGCGATTTTCCCAGCGAAATGAAGCCAGACGACGCTGCTGGAAGGATGCTTGTGAAATTTTTCACAAAGTCCTTGCATCCATTTCTCAATTCCCTGAAAGTCGCTCCTCCGCCACTGAAAACAACCACCAGCCGACACACTTTGAAAATCGTCTGCAACCCGATTTCTGCCTGAGGATATGCCACAGATATTTCCTCGCGGCAGCAACTTGGTCCCTCTGAAAATCGCCATCGTCCTCGGGGCGCTGGCGACGGGCGCTTTCGGTGCCTTCTGGTATTACTGGACGCCGAAGTACACGCGCGTCGGTTACCAGCCGGAGCAACCGATTCCATTTTCGCACAAAATCCATGCGGGGCAGTTGCAGATGGATTGCCGCTACTGCCACAGTTTCGTGGAGACGGCGGCGCACTCGAACATCCCGTCTGTGCAGGTCTGCATGAGCTGCCATTCGCAGATTCAGAAGGACAACCCGAAGCTGGAGCCGCTGCGCAAGGCTTGGGAGACTGGACAGCCGGTGAAGTGGGTGCAGATCCACAAGACGCCCGACCACGCTTACTTTAACCACTCGGTGCATGTGAACCGCGGCGTGTCCTGTGTGAGCTGCCATGGTCGCGTGGATCAGATGGACGTCGTCTATCACGCGGAGTCACACGCGATGAAATTTTGCCTCGACTGCCATCGCGCGCCGGAGAACGGGCTGCGTCCGCTGGACAAGGTCACCGATCTCGGCTGGACCGCGACGCCGAAGGGCAAGGAGAGCAAGCAGCAGGCGCAGCTTGATCTCGGTAATGAACTCAAGAACCAGCGCGGAGTGAATCCGCCTGTCAATAACTGCGCTGGTTGTCACCGATGAGCAAACGCATCCTCAATCACCCGAAGGAAACAGAGACCGGCCCGAAATACTGGCGCAGCCTCGGCCAGGTCGCCGACACGCCGGAATTCAAGTCGTGGGTCGCGCGTGAATTTCCCGAAGGGGCTTCCGAGATCAATCTTGAGACGAGCCGCCGCAGCTTCATGAAGTACATGGCGGCGAGTGCAGCGCTCACGGGCCTGTCGCTCAGCGCGTGCCGCCGTGAGGAAAAGAATCTCGTGCCATTTTCGCGCGGAGTGGAGTGGAGTGTTCCGGGCAAGGCAATTTTCTACGCGACCTCGCGTCCGCATCGTCGCGGTGGGCAGCCGCTCGTGGTCGCCACGTACGACGGGCGTCCGACAAAGGTCGAGGGCAATCCCTTCCATCCGGCGAGCAAAGGCGCGACGGACATCCAGAGCCAGGCTTCGCTGCTGGATCTCTACGATCCGGATCGTTCGCGGCATTTCCGCCACGCTGGAAATGTGGCGGAGGAAAAGGATTTCACCGCGGCGCTTGAGGCGCTGGTGAAGGACTCGGGCGACGGCAGCGGCATCGCATTTCTCACCGAGCATTTCACCTCGCCGACTTTCCTCCGTCTGCGCGACGACCTCGCGAAGAAGATGCCGAAGGCGCTGTGGGCCGAATACGAGCCGCTCGGCGGCGAAGAGGCGCGTGTCGCGAATGAGGCTGCGTTTGGCAAGGGCCTGCGCGCCATTCCGAATCTCGAAAAGGCGGACGCGATTCTCACGCTCGACTGCGATTTCCTGGGCTTCGACGAAGGCTCGCTCGAAGGCATTCGGGCATTTTCCAAGCGCCGCTCGCCAGAGCAGGCCATGAACCGGCTCTACGTCGTCGAGAATCGCTACACGGTCACCGGCGGCATGGCGGATCACCGGTTGCGCGTGCAGGCGGGAAAGGTGGGTGAGG
>JBDSAR010000122.1:0-5820 GCA_039922035.1 Chthoniobacteraceae bacterium | reverse complement strand
TTTCGCCGATCGTCCAGTGCCGACGAGTCGTCGGCACCACATCAGCGGATGCCTCGCGCGATGTATTCGCGCGAAAGTGTGACGTAGCGCTCCGCCCACACACGGATGCCGGCTTGCTCATCGAGCGGGAGCGTGCGCACGACTTTTGCCGGCGTGCCGAGGAGCAGCGAACCGGGTGGGAAAACTTTGCCGCCTGTGACGACCGCGCCTGCGCCGATAATCGAGCGTGCGCCGATTTCCGCGCCATCGAGGACGATCGCGCCCATGCCTACGAGCACCTCGTCGCCGATTTTGCACGCGTGCAGGATGGCTTTGTGGCCCACGGTCACGAGTTCGCCGACCTCGGTGCCGAAGAGATCCGAGATGTGTACCACCGCGCCGTCCTGAATATTCGACCGCGGGCCGATCACGATGCGGTGGATGTCTCCGCGAAGGGCGCATTGATACCACACGCTCGACTCCTCGCCTAGCGTCACATCGCCGATGATCGTGGCATTTGCGGCGGTGAATGCCGTCGGGTGAATGCTGGGTACGCTGTCGAGGTGCTTCGCGATCCGCTGTTGGAATTCCATGACAGAAGCTGTGCCATCGCGGGGTGAAAAATCAATCGTGGAAGCGCTTCCTCCGCATGGTGCCGGAAGTTTTTTGAAAACCATTGACTCAACGATTTTCGAGTGACACACACCGGCCCTCATTTGACAGGTAACATTCCTGTTAAATGACAACCCACACCACCCAGAACTCACCACTTCAATGAACAAGGCAGAACTCGTTTGCAGCGTGCAGAAGAATCTCGGCAAAGACGTCAGCAAGGCCGCTGCGGAAAAGGCCGTCAACGCGGTGATCGAGTCCATCGCGGGGTCCTTGCGCAAGGGGAAGAACGTGCAGTTGGTCGGCTTTGGTATTTTCAAGGTAGTGAGCCGCAAACCGCGCATGGGCGTGAATCCAAAGACTGGCGAGAAGATCAAGATCAAGGCGTCGAAGTCGGTGAAATTTGGAGTGGGCAAGGAGTTGAAGTCAAAGCTCTGAGCGATTGTGCCGGACTGGTCGCGGTTCATGTTTGGCACGCAGAGGAGCAGAGACGCGGAGAAGATAGTTTGCGTGGGCTCTGCCTCGGGCTTGCTTGTGGAATAGTCTTGTTTTCTCACCGTCTTCGCGTCCGCGGGTGTCGCTTTGAAAACGGCCTGCGCTGTTCCGGCTAAGAACCGCGCTGCCCCGCAGTTCCCATCTCTACCATGAATTCGCCACTTACCCGCGGCCTGTCCGCATTTGCCGCGCTGTGCTTCGCGACTGCCGTTTCATTTTCCGCCGCGCCGCCGAAGAAGGAGGAGGTGGAGGATCCGAATGCTCCGGTGAGTTATTTCAAAAAGGTGCGGCCGGTTTTGCAGGCGAATTGCCAGGGGTGTCATCAGCCCGCGAAGGCGAAAGGTGGGTATGTGATGACCGATTTTGCGAAGCTGCTGCGCGGCGGCGACGACGCAGAGAAGGAAGGCGCGGCGATCGTGCCGGGGCAGCCGGACAAGTCGCATCTCGTGGCGCAGATCACGCCAGAGAATGGCGCGGCGGAGATGCCGCCGAAGAAGGCGCCGCTCGCGGAGAAGGACATCGCGCTCATCAAGCGCTGGATCGCGGAGGGCGCGAAGGACGACACGCCGGAAAATGCGAAGCAGCGCTTCGACGCGGAGCATCCGCCGGTTTACTCGCGTCCGCCGGTGATCACCTCGCTGGATTTTTCGCCGGATGGATCGCTGCTCGCGGTCGCGGGATTTCACGAGGTGCTGCTTTGGAAAAGTGACGGCAGCGAGTTGGTCGCGCGGCTCGTAGGCTTGTCGGAGCGAATCCAGTCGGTGCGATTTTCACCGGATGGAAAGAGACTCGCGGCGGGTGGCGGGCGTCCGGCGCAGATGGGGGAGATTCAGATTTGGGACGTCGAGAAGCGGAAGCTGCTGCTCAGCGCGCCGCAGGGATTCGACACCGTGTATGGCGCGAGCTGGTCGCCGGACGGGAAACTCGTGGCGTTCGGCTGTGCGGACAAGACGGTGCGCGCGATTGACGCGGAGTCGGGCAAGCAGGTGCTCCAGCAGGCTTCGCACGACGACTGGGTGCTCGGCGCGGTCTTCACCGGCGACGGCTCGAAGCTCGTGAGCGTGGGTCGCGACATGACGGCGAAGCTCACCGAGGTCGCCACCCAGCGGTTCATTGACAACCTCAGCAGCATCACGCCCGGCGCGCTGCGCGGCGGATTGCAGGCGGTCGCGCGGCACACAAAGCGCGATGAGTTTGTCGTCGGCGGCGCGGACGGCGTGCCGCAGGCGTATCGCATCGAGCGCAAGGTGCAGCGTCGCATCGGCGACAACGCGCTGCTCATCCGCCGCTGGCCGGCGATGGAAGGGCGCATCTACTCGGTCGCGTTCGCGCCGGATGGGAATTCGTTCGCCGCGGGCAGTTCGCTCGACGGCAAGGGCGAGGTGAATTTCTACAACTACGATTTCGACACCACGATGCCCGCGGACATCCTCGCCATCGAGGGCAAGGCCGGGCGCAGCGACGCGGACAAGAAGACGCTCGACGCGCACTACACGAGCAACGTGAAGCTGCTCGCAGGCGCGAAGTTCGACGCCGGCATCTACGCCGTGAGCTACAAGGCCGATGGCTCGCTCGCCGCCGCCGCCGGCGAGGACGGCAAGGTGCGGCTCATCAATCCCAAGGACGCGAAGGTCGTGAAGGAATTCGTGCCGGTGACGGTCGGCCCTGCGACTGCGGCGGCGCATTGACCTCCGCCGCGCTTTGAATAGAATCTGCCCATGTCACTGGCGCAGCTAAAAGATCAGGCAGCCCATCTCGGGCTGGTCGAACAGCGGGAGCTGATCGCTTTTCTGATTTCAAGGCAGACCGAGCAGGACGAGGAGTTCAAGCACGCTCTGGCGCAAAAAATTGACGACAAGGATCCGTCGCACTGGGTGGAACTCGATGAACTCAAGAAGCGCTATTCCGAGTAGCCTGCCGTATGGGCTACCGCCTTCTTGTGGATTTGGAGGCGATCGCCGTCCTCGATATCATTCCGAAGCGAGTGCGAACACGGCTACTCGATCATTTTGTCAGGTTGCGTGCGACGCCGGATCGATACTCGGACTATCATGAGCACGACAGGAATGGCCGCCGTGTCGAGATCAGCGTGTTCGCCGGATACTCCATCCACTACTGGATCGATTTTGCAGATCGGCACATCAAGGTCTTGGCGATCAAACCTGCGGACCGGTAGCAACATGCGGCTCATCAACTTCAAGGATGCGAAGGTCGTGAAGGAATTCGTGCCGGTCACGGTGAGCGCGACGACTGCGAATGCGCGGTAATTGATTCTACTCGGAAAATAATATGGAAGACACATCACACCGCCTTTTCTCCCAACGTCAGCACCGAGTGCTTGGCCTTCACTTGGCAACTCAATGTTGGATCAACGACTTGGACGCGATTGCGATCGAGCGGAGACAGTTTTGCAGTTACCTTTCGTTAAAGCGCGTCAAGAAAGCGCGAGTCGAAGCGTTCCGAGAAGATCTAAAGCCGTGGTTTTCATTTTCCTACCCGTATAACGCATCCAAGGCTCCTGATTCACTCCATTCCATTATCCTGTCTCGCAAAGAGGCCACCGCCGCGATCCCCGATGGCTCGATGACAACAGCCGCCCGTATCGCGGCCATCAAGAAGGCCGGACTTGCTATAATGTCAGTTGGTGATCTCAAGACTTGGGATGCCGACTTGGCGGAGGAAGCCATCGTTTCGCAGGTTGCATTGCTCGCAGCAGGCCTCGCCGCTCCACCGCTTGTTCCACAGATCGTAGCGCCGCCGATGAGTCGCTTAGGTCAGCACCTTCAAAAACTCAGGGATATCCGCAAACTCAGAAGCCTCCAATAACTGCTCCTGTCAGGGGACAGCGATCCAAGGACTTGATGAAATCGCAAAAAGATCAACGAATTACTCGCTGTGCGCGGCGGATAGAGGAAATGGACGCTGCGCTTCGGAGCACGCTTAACGCTGAGAGAAGTGCCAATTTCAGGAGTGAGGATCGTGAGCGACAAATAATACTCGTGGCGCAAAAAGCGGTTGAGGAAGCCTTATGGTCACTGCGGAACCTTTCATCTGACCTTCAATGAACTCTCCATTCCAAGACTGCGCCGCATTTCTCACGCGGCGGCAATTTTTCTCGAAGGGCGCGCACGGCGCTTCCGCACTTGTCCTGACATCGGCACGGCGTATTTTCCGACCATGAGCGCTCAAGAAATTGAAACAGCCGTGATGGCACTTCCACTGTCTGAACGAGTCTCCCTTGCTCAGGCGCTCTGGCAGAGCATTGATGCCGGGTTCGCGGACAGCGACGAACGTGAAGCGGTGCGTGAGGTGATTCGGCGCGATCACGAGCTTTCTTCCGGCGCGGTGGTGGGTCGCACGCGCGAGGAGATCATGCAATCTGCGGCGAATCACGTTAGACAATTTCGCAGGCTATGAGTGACGAGAGCATGGATGTGCTGACAGACGAGCAAATCAATGCGATTGCCGACCAAGCTGTTCTGCGTCTCCCGTGTGTTTATGTCTTGGGCACACCTCTTGGCTACAAGATCGGATACGCAACAAACCTTGAACAGAGGTTGCGAGAGCTACAGACCGGCTGTCCGGCACCCCTCGTCACTGAAGCAATGATTTCGACCCATGCTCCGGCTAAGTTGGAGTCGTGTTTACATCGTCGCTTTAACTCGAAGCGCAAACAGGGCGAGTGGTTTGACTTATCTTCGGAAGACCTTGCTTTTCTTCGCGGTATCGACGCCAAGCAGATTCGGGAGTTACTGCACGATGACGATATTCCATTCTGACATCGGACCAACGCCTCGCCTGCAATGAATTCCCCATTCCAAGACCGCGCCGCATTTCTCACGCGGCGGCAATTTTTTGCGAAGGGCGCGCTCGGCATCGGCGGGGCGGCGCTGGCTTCGCTGTTGAAGTCGGACGGGCTCGCGGCGTCTTCGTCAGCATCGAGCGGCGTGGGCGGATTGCCGGGGCTGCCGCATTTTGCGCCGAAGGCGAAGCGCGTGATCTATCTGCTCCACAATGGCGGGCCGCCGCATGTGGACATGTTTGACTTCAAGCCCGAGCTGGAGAAATGGCGCGGCAAGGAAATCCCCGAGAGCGTCCACAAGAATCAGCGGCTTTCCACGATGACGGCGACGGCGAAGAAGCTCGTGCTGCCGCCGTTCACGGGGTTCAAGCAGCACGGGAAGAGCGGGGCGTGGGTGTGCGATTTTCTCCCGCACACGGCGGGTATCGTGGACGACGTGTGCTTCATCAAGTCCATGCACACGGGCGCGGTGAACCACGCGCCGGCGATCACTTTTTTCCTCACCGGCTCGGAGATGCCGGGCCGTCCGAGCATGGGCGCGTGGGCGACCTACGGGCTCGGCACCGAGGGGAGCGACCTGCCCGGTTTCGTGGTGATGACGTCGCGCGACAAGGAGGCGTCGTGCGGGCAGATTTTCTACGACTTCTACTGGGCGAGCGGCTTCCTGCCGTCGAAATATCAGGGTGTGAAATTCCGCGGCGGCGGCGACCCGGTGCTCTATCTCTCGAATCCCGACGGCGTGTCGCGCGAGGTGCGGCGCGGGCTGCTCGACGATCTCGCGAAGCTCAACCAGCGGCACTTCGAGGAATACGGCGACCCGGAGATCGTCACGCGCATCGCGCAATACGAGATGGCCTACAAGATGCAGGCGAGCGTGCCGGAGCTGACGGATTTTTCAAAGGAGCCCGCCAGCGTGCTGGAGATGTATGGCC
>JBDSAR010000121.1:0-3875 GCA_039922035.1 Chthoniobacteraceae bacterium | reverse complement strand
GTGAAAATCCGGGCGCCATCTTTTCGCTCGTGCCGCGCCGCGCGAGCACGAGGAAACTGTACGGCAGCGTGCCCATGTCGATCCCGAGTTCGCGCCCAAACTGCGCCCAGCGCGCATCGCGCGAAGCCTCCGACGGCACGCGCGCAAAGTGATGGCACCAGTGCCCCGCATTTTCCGGCCCGAGCATCCCGCACCGCGCGGCGTGCGTGCAGGGCGCGATGATGTCGAACTCCTCGCGCAGTTTTTCACGCACGGAAATCAGCCGCCGGCTGTCCGCATGGGTGCCCGCCTCGACCCAGATGATCTCCTCCGCGCGCCGCGCTGCCGCGATGAGGCGGTGCGCTGCGTCATCGTCCGTTTCATTCAGCACATGGCTCACGAGCAGCAGTGAACCGGCGACTGCATCGGCTGCATCCGCTTTCATCCGCGTCCGCACCGACGGGAAGTTCTCCCGTGCCTTCGCCTCTGCAAATCGCATCGCGTGTGCCGAGACATCCGTGAGTGTCAGCGATTCAAGGCCAGCCCACGCACCGAGCACGCGCCGTCCCGCGATGCCGCTCCCGCATCCCCAGTCCACGACATTCTTCGCCGTCGGACGCCAGCCGCGCGCCTGCAATTCGCCGAGCACCGCATCCCATTTCCACCCGATGCGCTCGCCGAAGCTCGCGTCGTACAGCGCGAGATCGTTTTCGTTTTTCCAATATCCGCCGCCAGCGTTCGAGCCATCGAGAAATCGCGCACGCAGCGCCGCGAGTGCGGCCAGTTCCGGCTTGGTAAAAATCACGCTCCCCATCAGCCGGATGCCGGGCAGGGGCTACCTGTCCTTCAGTTCCTTCTTCACCTCGGGCTTCTCGCCGTGCCGGATCGCGCGATTGTAGTCGTTCCATTCGCCCTTCGGCCGAGTCGGCGAAAAATCCTTCCGGTGCGTGACCATGTTGGAATTGCAACCGGCGAGCAGCATGATGGCGATGGCGGGGAAGAGGAACTTCATGGTGCAGCAGCGAAGCAAAGCGCGCGGCACGCGTCAACCGTGCTGCTACTTCAGCGTGGAAAGATACTGCACCACGTCGCGCAGCGCGCGCTTGCCGAGGATCTCGCCCATGCCCGGCGGCATCGCGCTCGGCAGCGAAGCGCGCTCCTTCACGTCAGACTTTTTTACGCGCTGGAGTTTCCCGTCGGCGGGATTTTTCAGTGCGATGTCGTCCGCGGTCTCCGTGCTGAGCAGGCCCGCGACGATCTCACCGTGCTTCATCGTCACCATCACGTTGTCGTATCCTTTCGCGATCACGGCATTCGGATCCACGATGCTCCGCAGCACATACTCGCGGCCCATTTTTTTGCCGACTTCCGCGAGGTCGGGGCCGACGTCGCCGCCTTCGCCCTTCACCTTGTGGCAGCGCATGCACGCGGCCTCCGCCTTCTCGCGGAAAATCTGTTTCCCGATTTTTCCGTCGCCGCCTTCGAGGCATTCGCGCCAGCGGGAGAGGGGATCGTCCGCCTTTCGTGCGGACTCGAATGCGGCGAGTTTCTTTTTGATGTCCGCGTCGTCGCGCGCCGCCGCGGCTTCGAGAAGATCGAGGATCATTCCGGTTTTCAGTTTGCCTGCGAGCAGCAGATCGAGCTGTTGCGTAATGATGCGATCCGCCTCGCGGCCCGGTGCAGCGGCGATGTTTGCGAGCGCCTCCTGCTGCTCGCGCACGGAGCCTTTGCCGAGGATTGCCGCATTCGCCTTCACGGCCTGCTCGGGTGAAATCTTCCCGGCGAGTTTGCGTGCTGCCTCGGCGAGCGTCTTGTCATGGGATTCGAGTGCCAGCGAGATCACGGTAGTGAGTTTCGGTGAACCCACCTCGGCGAGCGCCCGCAGCGCGGCGGCGCGCACTTCGCCTGAGGCGTCGGAATTTGTCTCCAGCATCGTGATCATGTCACCGGCTTCAGTGAGCTTGTTCGCACCCGCGGCATTCAGCGTCGCGATGCGGATGGCGTCGCTCTTGTCGCCGAGCAGCGCGGACATGCGCGGTGCAAGCGCCTCGGCGGCATCGGCGGCCTTCCGTTCTCCGTCGCCCTCGACGACGATGCCGAGCACGCGGTCGCGCCCGAGTTTCACCGGCCACTGCGCGAGTGCCTCGCATGCGTCGAGGCGCACGTCTTCGGCAAGCGCGAGATTCGCGGCGATGGCCACGAGCCGCGCCGCGCATTCCGCGGTGCCGAGCCGGTAGTCGGCATTGATGACGCGGCGCGACGCGGCGTCCCAAGGAGCGGCGACATTCCTGTCGCCGTCTTTCACAGCGCGTAGCACCTCACCGATTTTCCCATCTCCAGCGGAGGGCGCACCGGATTGTTTGGGCGCTTCGCGCTTTGGCGGGACGGCGACAGGAATGTCGCCGCTCCTTGCCGGCATCGCCGCTAGCGCGGGCATTGCCGCCGGAATCGGCGCGTCGTGAATCGCGCGGACGGCTTCCAGTCGAATACGCGGATTTTTGTCAGCGAGAAACTCAGCGACTTCATGGTTTCCCATGCGTCTGAGAGCGAGAACAGAAACGAGGCGGTTTAGATCAGACGAACTCGAACTTTGAGCGGCTGCATCAACAACGACACCGGCATCTGCCAGCGCTTTAACGGCTGCGAACCGGATGTAGGTGTCGCTCTCTTGTCCGCCTTGCGGAGTGTGCATTAGAGCGTCCAACACGTGTCTCGTTACATCCCGTCTAGCTTCTTCATCGTGGCGTGCAAACTTGCCCAGAGTCTTCATCGCAAAGAATCGCACGCGCGCTGATTTGTCTGAGAGCAATGGGAGTAGTTCTTTTCTGTGTATCGCAAGGAATGGCGCGTAATCGCCGACGATGTTTGCGGCTTGCGCGCGAACCTCTGCGTCTGGCGACTTGAATAACTTAATCAGTTCAGCCGCAGTTTCGGAGGTGCCTTGGTTGACGTGAATCAGATTGCCGATTGACCTGACGGCGTGGATGCGTTGCAGCGGGTTCGCGCTATCGCGGGCGAGTTTGGCAAGCAGGTTCACATTTTCATCGCTCTCATCACGAAAGGCAAAGGTTGCCGCCCCTCTCACGCGGCTGTCCGCATGTCCGAGCAGCTTCCCGAGTTCCTCCGGCGTGCGTTTCGTGAAATCCTCCGCGAGCAGCCGCTTCGTCTCCTGCACCGCCGCGCTCGCGTCCGTGACGGGATCATGCACTCGGTAGATGCGGCCCTTGCCGGTTTTTTCCCAGCCATACACCCAGTCGAGCACGCACACGCCGCCGCCGGGCGGGAACTGCACGTCACTCGGGTAGAGATTCCACAGCAGCTTGCCGCGCATTTCCGAGGGCGAGTTGTTTTGCAAAAGCGGATCGTCACCCGCCATGCCGGCGACCTCGTAGCTCGCGCCCTTTTGCTTCAGCGCGAAGTGGCGCACGCCGCCGGGGAAGTCGGCGACAAAGAAGTTGTCGCGATATTTTTCGGGCAGCCCGGTGCCGGGATAGTGCGAGATGCCCGCGGGGCCGTGCGTGATGTGCGCGACGGGCGGGAGGATGGCGGCGTTCGTCTGCGCCACGTCGAGATGCCACATGCCCTCGCTGTTCCATGCGCCGAGCTTTGGGAGGAATTGCCAGCCGATGCGCCAGCCGTAATCCGCGCCCTCGACGAGGTGAATCCACCGGGCTTTGTCGCCGCCGTCCGCGTTGTTGTCGCCGGTGAAGAGGTCGCCCACGTCGTTGAAGGCGAGCGACTGCGGATTGCGCAGGCCCCATGCGTAAAGTTCGAGCGCGTCGCCATTCGGCCAGCAGCGGAAGACCGCGCCGCTGTCCAGCATGTCGATCACTTTTCCCTCCTTCGTGGTCACGTGCGAACCGCAGTCGGCGATGGTGAAATAGATGCGTCCGTCC
>JBDSAR010000120.1:0-2550 GCA_039922035.1 Chthoniobacteraceae bacterium | reverse complement strand
ATGTCCTCGCGCTCCGCCACCTCCGCGCGGATTTCCTGCAGCCTCGTGCGCCTCGCATCGTCCGGCGGGAACTGCGTGATCAGATGCTCGATGCGTTCCACCAGACTGCGCGGCTCACCGCCCGGATGAGGCGACGAAGCTCCCCCCTCGTGCGCCGGAGAAAATTGGTCGTCCATCGTTTGACCGAAGATACATCATCATACCCAACGCGCAACGCGGCGGTGTGGTGAATGCGCGACTGTTTTGAAAAATCCCCGTGATCCCGCTGCGGAAAAACTACCTGCCATACCGAGACTGAGCGCACACACTTGGCGAAAACCCTTTTGCAGAGCTTGGAGCCAGCCGCGTCGTGAGTGAGTTGTCCGATCGTTGCCAGCATGTGCGGGGGGAATCTCCTGCGTGTTGCTGGTCAAGATTGTGCAAGGGCGCGCTTTTTCCGCGATTCGCGGATCTTTCCGACAACGTAAAGTGTGATCACTGCGGAAACCGCCAAAATGAATACGAGAGGAACAGGGTTATTCACGAGACCTGCGATGAATGAGTGCTTTTGATTCGAGTTCCTCGCTTTCGAAAGACGGATATCAATCATGACGCGAATGTCGCTGTAGTCAGGCTTGTCCGATTGTGCGTATTTCGCGGCAAGTTCATATGTTCCCTGCGCCATGCCGATGCCCTCGGCTTTCAGCGCAATGATGTTCCCGAGGTCGAAGAGCAGCGATGCGACGATTCGGTCAACCGGCTTCACGAATTGAAGGCGTTCGTGCAGTTGGTATTTCAAGCCAGCTTCGACTTGTTCGAGCGTCAGCGGTTCTCCCGAATTGCCTGTTGGCAAGATTGTCGGCTGAATCGGTGTCGTGCCGGAACTAAAATTGAGTCCGAGAAGCGAATCATTGTTGAACCAACTTTGCGACTTCGCTCCGGCGATCTTTTCTTCAAGGATCCGCACGTGGATCCACTCCGATGAGTCATGTGATTTTGGGTTTCTCTCGATTCCCTTCCGTATCCAGTCGAGCGCCTTCTCATTTTCACCTGCAAGTTCGGATGCAGTGCCAAGGTTGCTGGCAGTCTGGTAGAGGCCGGGATTCGTCCTTTCGATTTCCTTGAGGATTTGAATCGCGGCCTTCGGGTCGCCAGTGTGCATCAGCGCGCTCGCGAGATCGTTTCGCACTTTGAAGTCCCCACCGGCATCGGCTGCTTTCCGCAGGCGGTCCTTGCGCACCGTCCACGGCTCGCTCAACTCCACCTTTGTCAGTTCCTCGGCTATACTTCTCGATACAGTGATGGCTTTTTGGTTTGGGACGTAGTCGTTGGCGCACGCGAGTGTCTGCGCATTCAAACCAGTAGCTGAGCAAGACAGGCTCAGAAGACAGACGAGAAGCTTTTTCATGGCGGGATTGGGATTCGGCTTTTGTATACGAGTGATCGTCCGCGGAGAAAGCGCCTTGTTTTCTCCGCGCGCCGGGTTGTCATCGGCACCCCGCATTTCCCCCACCATGAAAAATCCCCTCCGCATCCTGTCGCTCCTCATCGTCGCCGTGTTCTCATTGCTGCCTGCGCCGTCGCGTGCGGCGGGGAAGCCGAATGTGCTCTTCATCGCGGTGGACGACATGAACAACGACCTCGGGTGCTACGGGCATCCGCTCGTGAAGTCGCCGAACATTGACCGGCTCGCGGCGATGGGCACGCGCTTCGACCGCGCGTATTGCCAGTTCCCGCTGTGCTCGCCGAGCCGGTCGTCCATCATGACGGGGCTGCGGCCAGACACGACGCGCGTGTTCGATTTGCAGTATCATTTTCGCAAGGGTCTGCCGGATGTGGTGACGCTGCCGCAGATGTTCTCGAAGGCCGGCTACTTCGCGGCGCGCGTGGGGAAAATCTACCATTACGGAAATCCCGGCGACATCGGCACGAGCGGGCTGGACGATCCGGCGTCGTGGCAGGAGTTTGTGAATCCCGCGGGCCGCGACAAGACCACGCTGGAGGCGGATGTGATCAACTATTCGCCGAAGCGCGGGCTCGGCAGCGCGATGGCATTTCTCAGCGACAAGGAGGGCAAGGACGAGGAGCACACGGACGGCAAGGTGGCGACTGAGGCGATCAAGCTCCTCGAAAAACACAAGGACGCGCCGTTCTTCCTCGCGGTGGGATTCTACAAGCCGCACACGCCCTACATCGCGCCGAAGAAATACTTCGACCTGTATCCGCTGGAGAAAATCACATTGCCGCCGATTGCGACGGATTTCCAAAAGACCGCGCTGGAGCCCGCGCTCGCATCCACGAGGCCGTGGCCCTACATGGGCGTGACGCCCGACCAGGCGCGCGAGTGCAAGCAGGCCTACTACGCGGCGATTTCATTCGTGGACGCGCAGATCGGCCGCGTGCTCGACACGCTCGACCGGCTGAAGCTGCGCGACAATACGATTATCGTGTTCTGGAGCGACCACGGCTATCACCTCGGCGAGCACGGCCTGTGGATGAAGCAGAGCTGCTACGAGGAATCCGCGCGCGTGCCGATGATCATCGCCGCGCCGGGTCAGAAGGCGAAGGGCA
>JBDSAR010000119.1:0-7439 GCA_039922035.1 Chthoniobacteraceae bacterium | reverse complement strand
GGCGCCACAGCAAGTCGTTCTGCGCGCCACAGCATAGAGGTCATAGCCCATCGATCTCTGACATCTGCGCTCCCGCATCAGAGCCGCAGCAAAACTCTGTCAATCGGCGCTCCGGCGGACGCTTACTTTTGATCGAGTGGGTGCGGTATCGAGTCGGCTGAAAACTGGCACTCCTTACGTGCACCAGACACCAGTGACTTCGGCACACCTCAGCGAACGTGCCTCGCGCGAATACCCTGGAACTCGGCGTGGTGAAATTCCTGATCGGCGGCAGGAGGGAGGTCAGCAACGGGCGGATGATGATCGAAGGTATTTTCCGCGCACGGTGCTGGCGAGGCAGCATAAGTGTTCGCCGATGAGATTCATAAACACGTCATAGGTGTAATCATAGTCGCGCACGCCGCCCGTCAGGAGGCCGGCGGTCTTCGCGGCGTTGTAGCAGATGTGCCGTATGCGTCCGCCGGAGCACAGATTGGCAGAGTTTTGCTGCGGCTCTGATGCGGGAGCGGAGATGTCAGAGAACGAGGGGCTCTGACATCTATGCTGTGGCGCGTAGAGCGGCTTGCTGCTGCAGCTTCGCCCACGCCTCGGGCGTGAGAGCTTTGACCTGCCAGTTGGTCATGGAGGGCAGATGGGTGAACACGTCCCGGAGATAGGCAAAGGGTCGAGGCCGCGGCGGCGGCAGCCCTCGATGAGGGTGGAGAGGATCGTGCTGCGGTCGCCGGCCCGTGCGTGATTGCCACTTGCCGGTTGGGATGTTGACCGGACTTTGATCGCACGGATCGAGCTGCGCACTCGCTGCATCACCGACATGGAACTCCTGGCGTTGGCGCAGACGTTCGGAGTTATCCTGGATGCATTCGCGATTGATTGAGGGCACCCGGGTCGAGTGCTCCACACGGAAAGTTACAGTACCTTGTTCGCATCGTCGCCGAGGAACATGCGGAAGCGGTTCTTATCAATCGCCTTCATGTAGGCCTCGACGGGGCTGACCTTGCCCTGCTGCATCACCTGCCAGATCGCGTCGTCCATGAATTGCATGCCTTCGCCTTTTCCTGCGACGAGCACGTCCTGGAGCTTCTGCGTCGCGCCTTCGCGGATGATGGAACTTGCGGCGGTGTTCACGACGAGGATTTCATTCACGGCGAGACGTCCGCCGGTGTCGCAGCGTTTCAGCAGGAGCTGTGCGACGACGCCGCGCAGGGAATTCGCGAGCATGGTGCGGACCTGAGATTGCTGGTCGGCGGGGAAGACATCCACGAGGCGATCCACGGTCTTGCGCGCGTTGTTTGTATGCAGCGTGCCGAAGACGAGCAGGCCGGTTTCGGCTGCGGTGAGCGCGAGCTGGATCGTCTCAAGGTCACGCATTTCGCCGACGAGCACGATGTCCGCATCTTCGCGCAGCGATGCCTTCAGTCCCTGCGAGAAACTCGGCGCATGATCGGGGACTTCGCGCTGCGTGATGATGCTCTTCTTGTTCACATGCACGAATTCGATCGGCTCCTCGACGGTGATGATGTGCCGCGTGAAGTTCGTATTAATGTAGTCAATGAGTGCCGCAAGCGTCGTGGATTTGCCGGAGCCGGTGGGGCCGGTGACGAGCACCATGCCGCCGCGCATGTGGCCGAAGCTCTTCACGACCTCGGGAATGCCGAGCTGTTCGAGCGTCATGATCTTCGTCGGGATGAGACGGAAGACGCAGCCGAGCCCGTGGCTTTGCTTGAGGAAATTGCAGCGGAAACGCGAGTCCGCATTCATCTCGTAGGCAAAGTCGAGGTCGCCGCTTTCGATGAATCGCGCCCAGCGTTCGGGGCCGGCGATCTCGCTCATCATGTAGGCCATCTCGTCCTGCGTGAGGATTTCGTTGCGGATCGGGAGGATTGCGCCGTGCTGGCGGATCTTCGGCGGCGAGCCTTCGCCGAGGTGGAGATCGGATGCGCCTGCCTCTACGAGGACTTCGAAGAATTGATCAATGTAAGCCATTTCGGAAAGTTCTAGTGTGCCGAGAGAAGGTGCTGCCGCATCACGGCCTTTTGCTCGGACCTTTGGTAGCATTCCTCCTTGGTGATCAGGCCTTCGTTGAAAAGTTCGAGCAGCGAGTCGTCCATTAGTCGCATGCCGATTTTTCCGCCGGTCTGCATCGTGCCGGGGAGCATGAAGGTCTTGCCGTCGCGGATGTTCGAGGCGACGGCCTCGGTGCGCATGAGGACTTCGAGTGCGAGCACTCGGCCGCGGCCATCTGCACGCGGGACGAGCTGCTGCGAGATGACTCCGCGGAGCGATTCGGCGACCATCACCCGGATCTGATCGCGCTGGTCGGTGGGGAAGACGTCGAGCACGCGATCGAGCGTGCGTGCCGCGCTGCCGGTGTGGAGCGTCGCGAGCACGAGATGTCCGGTTTCCGATGCGGTGATGGCGAGCTGGATCGTTTCGAGATCGCGCATTTCACCGACCATGATCACGTCCGGGTCTTCGCGGAGTGCGCCGCGCAGGGCGTGGGAAAATCCCTTCGTGTGCGTGTGGACTTCGCGCTGGGTGACGTGGCAGTTCTTCGACGGGATCACGTACTCGATGGGATCCTCAAGCGTGATGATGTGGTCGTGCCGAGTCTCGTTGATGTAGTCCACCATCGCGCTGAGCGTGGTGCTCTTGCCGCAGCCCACGGAGCCGGTCACGAGGATCAGGCCGTTGTGGTATTGCGTGAGCATCTTCAGGCTCGCTGGCAGCCCGAGTTCGTCCATCGTCCGCAGCTTGGTGCTGATGATGCGGAAGACGATATCAATGCCGAGCCGGTGCCGGACGACCGAGGCACGGAAGCGGCCGAACTTTGTCGCATAGGCAAAGTCCACATCGCCGCGCTCGTGGAGGAGCTTTTGCTGCGCCTCGTTGAGAAATCCCATCGCGAGCCGCTCGGTGTCTGCGGCGGTGAGCATCGGCGCCTTGAGCCAGATGGGTTCGAGGTTTCCGTAGCGCCGCCAAGTGGGCTGGCAGTTCATCGGGAGATGAATGTCAGAGGCGTCGGATTCCTGTCCCTTGCGCAGGTAGTCGTCCACATGCGCGAGTGTTTGCGCCGGAGCCTCGGCGACGACGACGGCCTTGGGCGTGGCCACGGGGACTGCAGTCGGGACGGCAGCGGGCACTGCAACGGGGACTGCTCTGGGCACGGCGACCGGCACTGCCTTTGGCACGGGTTCCTGGGGGTGGTTCGGATCCATTTTTTGAGAAAGTGGCGAGACAGCTAGAGTGCTTCGGATCGAAATCAATGCAAACTTTGCGTCACGGCCTTGGCGTGTCGTCGTGCGGCGCAGGTTTTCCCCGGTTTTGAAAGCGCTTGAGGATTTCCGCGATGCCGCCGCCTGCGATTTCCGACATGAGCGGGCGTGCGAAATTGATCGCAAACTTCGCCACGGAAAATATCGCGCCCAGTTTTCCCGCTGCGCCGAGCACCTTGCCGGTCGCGCGCTCGACGATGATCGTCTTTTTCCGCGACGGAAGTTTCGAGAGCACGAAGCCTGCGATCGCCGCGCCGCTGAGCCACACGGGCTTGTGACGACCGAAGCTTTCCTTCGCCCGCGCGGGCACGTCGAGGCTGTGTCGCAGGGCGTCGCCTGTCGCGGAGAGCCGTGCGCGTGCCGCCGCGAGTTCGGCTACGATTGCGTGTTTGTCGTGTTCTGTTGATCCAGCCATTCCTGATCCTTTTTAAGCTCCTCGGCGGTCATCGGAAAGAGCGTCGTGCCGAGTTTTGATTTCAGCACCAGTGCGAGTGCGAGCACTCCGGCAAAGTGCAGCCCGGCCATGATGAGCGCCGCCCACACCCAGCCATTCGCGCCGCCAAATGCCTTCGCGAGCAGGAACACCGCCGCGAGACATGCGAACAGCCAGCCGAATGCGCCGAACACGATCGCCGCGCCGACGATCATGAGCAGTTTGAAGCCATGGGCCGCCGCCTCGCGTCCCTCGATGGAGGCCAGTCGCAGCCGCGCCGAGGCGTACTGCGCGCACGCGGCGAGAAATTTCCGCGCACGCCCGACCACGCCCGCGGTCCCGATGTCGTGCGATGGTTCCGTCCCAGGCATCACTCGCTAACGCCGGAAAATCAGCCCGATGACAAACCCGACGCCGACGGCGGCGAGGATGCTCTTGGCCGGATGCTCGCGGACGTAGTCCTCGACTTCCTTCTGCACGTCGCGCGCCTTTTCCTTCCACTCCCCGGCGACACCACCGGCACGCTCGCGGAATTCCCGCGCAGCCTCCGCCGCCGCGTCCCGCATCTCCGCGGCAGCCGCGCGTGCATGGGCCTTGGAGGCTTCAAAGTGATCCTGGTTGCCGTTGGCTTGGGTTTGGTCGCTCATTGTTCGCGGAAGATGATTCGGGCTTTGGTGAGATCGTAGGGCGACATTTCCAACTCCACTTTGTCACCGGGCACGATGCGTATGAAGTTCTTCCTCATTTTGCCAGAGATATGTGCCAGGAGGCTGTGGCCGTTCGCCAGTTCCACCCGGAACATCGTGCCGGGGAGCACGTGCTTCACAGTGGCTTCGGTTCGGATGCAGTCTTCTTTCGACATGGAACGCACGCCACTTTTGCCCGAGGCGGCGCGGAAAATCAACAACGGAGTATGCCGCACGGGCGATTGCGGGCGTGACAGCCGGAGGAGCAATCACCAGCCTCGCCGCTCCCCATACCGTCATGGAACCCACCACACACTACGCACCCGCGGGCGTCACGACCGCGCGACTGAAACAATTCAACCGGGGTCGTGCTGTCGCCGGACGCTTGCGAAAACCACGGGTGCTGACTCGCGGCATCCATTCTTTGCGCCCGCTCCTTTGCGTCGCGCTGCTCACACTCGCGCAATCTGGCGACACCATAGCCGGAAATGACACATGGAAATTTGCGCCCGGCAGCGGCGACTGGAATACTGCGACGAACTGGGCGGGCGGCTCCGTGCCGAATGGCGCGGCAGACGTGGCGACATTTTCCTCGTCGGGCACCCCTGCGATTTCGCTCTCGGCCGGCACACTGGTGAACGGCATCACCTTCAATGGCGAAGGGACCACGTTCACGATCACCGCCAGTCCGGGGGTCACGCTCACGATCAGCGGCGCGGGGATCACCAATAACTCAGGCATCTTGCAGCACTTCGTTACGGACGTGAGCGGCCCCGGCATCCCCGACGCGGTAGCCAGCGCTAGCACCCTCTCCTTCAGAAATGCCGCCACGGCTGGCACGCTCATCGCCATTGACAACACCGGAGCAACGAAGAACGGCGGCCATTGGAGTTCCACCGAGTTTTTCAACACCTCGACCGCCGGCAGCGCGATTATCACGAACCTGGCCTCGACCGCCACGGCGAACGGCTTTCCCGGCGGAACCGGTGCCACGACAACTTTCTTCGACACCTCGACCGCCGGAAACGCAACGATCACGAATAACGCGGGGCCCGACGCGGGCCCGAGCTATAACACCACCGCGGCCACCATTTTCGACAATAGCGCGAATGCCGGCAGCGCGAACATTTTGAACATGGGCGGAACCGCCTTTTTCAGAGCCGGAGGCGCGACCAAGTTCTACAAGACGTCAACTGCCCTCAATGCAACGATCACCAACAACGGCGGCGTCGTCGACAGGGGATTTGGTGGCGGGACGTTTTTTTTCGAGGACTCAACCGTTGGCAGCGCCACGATCATTAACTCTGGCGGGACGGTCGCCGGTGGCATCGGTGGCATCACGGTCTTCTCAAACACGACGGGTGCGGGCAGCGTGACCATCACCAACAACGGCGGACTGGCCAGTGGTGGGAGCGGCGGCGAAACGCAGTTCACTGACACGCGATCCTCTAATAACGTGTCAAACGGAGGCAACTCAACCGCAGCAACCTCCACGCTCATCATGAACGGCGGGACGGTCAGCGGTGCATCGGGCGGCACTGCGACCTTCTACAATTCGGCGACCGCCGCCAGCGCGGTACTCAACAACAATGCCGGGGTTGTGAGCGGTGCTTCCGGTGGCACTGCCAAATTCAACAACAGTTCGACTGCCGCCGGGGCGACAATCAACAATCTTGGCGTGTCAGTCAGCGGCGGCACCGGCGGCGGGACGACCTTCAATGACACCTCGACCGCGGGCGGCGCGACGATCACGAACCACGGAGGCACGGTCAATGGCGCCTCGGGCGGCGACACGAGTTTCAACAACACTTCGAGTGCGGGCAATGGCGTCATCATCACCAACGGAGGTACGGCCAGCGGCGCACTCGGTGGCAACACGTTCTTCAATGCCAGTTCGACCGCAGCCAGCGGCAGCTTCACGAGTAACGGCGGCACCGTCGGCGGCGCATTGGGCGGTCGCACGGAATTCTTCGGCACTGCGACCGCCTTCAGCGGCACCTTCATCAACAACGGCGGCACGGCCAGCGGTGCCTCCGGCGGCTCCACGGAATTCTACGGCACCGCAACCGCAGCCAACGGCATCTTTACCAACCACGCCGGGACGGTCAGCGGCGCATTGGGCGGCAGCACGCAATTCTTCAACTCGGATGCAGGCAGCGGCACTTTCACCAACAATGGCGGCGCGGTCAGCGGGGCGAATGGCGGCAGTGTGCAATTCACCAGCGGCTCCACCGCAGGCAGCGCGATGATCACCAACCATAGCGGCACCGCCGCTGGCGCGTTCGGCGGCTCCACGAGCTTCAACGGTACAGCGACCGCAGCCACTGCGACGATGACCAACTTCGGGGCTGCGGTCAGCGGCGCATTCGGCAGCGGCACGACCTTCAACGACACCGCGACCGCCGGCAACTCGATCATCACCAACAACGGGGGGACTGGCACAGGGATATTCGGCAGCGGGGTGGACTTCTTGAACACCTCGACGGCTGGCAGCGCGACGATCACCAACAATGGCGGTGCAGTCAGCGGAGCAAACGGCGGCGGGACGAAGTTCTTCAACACCTCAACCGCGGCCAGCTCAACGCTGATCGCCAATGGCGGGACGGGCGGCGGTTCCGGCGGATCGATCCAGTTTTTGAATGATTCCACCGGTGGCGCGGCGACGGTGAACGTGTTTGGCAATGGCAATCTGGACATCAGCCAGCACAACGCGCCCGGCGTGACCATCGCCTCGCTCGCAGGCAGCGGGAATGCTTTCCTCGGCGCGAGGAATCTCACCGTGGGCAGCAACAATCTGGACAAGACTTTTTCCGGCGTGCTCCAGGACGGCGGTCTCGGCGGCGGCACGGGCGGTTCCCTCACGAAGACAGGCAACGCAAATCTGATCCTCAGCGGGAACAGCACTTACACGGGCGCGACGACCGTGAGCGGCGGCAGATTGAGCGTGAACGGCTCGCTGGCCGCGGCGAGCGCCGTGACTGTCGGCAATGGCGGCACGCTCGGCGGCACCGGAATCATCAATGGCACCGTGAGTGTGAACAGCGGCGG
>JBDSAR010000118.1:0-1988 GCA_039922035.1 Chthoniobacteraceae bacterium | reverse complement strand
GATCCTCCGGCGCGGGCGACGAGGCGAGCATCTCCGAAAGAATACCAGGCAGCACGAGCGAGCTGCCGAGGAGCGAGCGGATGGCGGTGCGGCGGTTCATGTCAGTCGAGGTAGAGGAATTCATTCGTGCCGAGGAGCACGCGCGAGAGGCTGGTCCACGCCTGATCGGGCGGGAGCTTTTTTGTATCGCGGAGCTGCGCGAGGTAGGCGGCGAACATGGCCGATTCCTCCGGCTCCGGCAGGCGCGCGTAGAGCGTCACGAATGCAAGCGCGATGCGGCGCTGCTCGTCGGACTCGGCGCTCGCGATTCGCGCGGCGAACCGTGCGGCACGCTCGTGGACGAACGGATCGTTCATCGCGAAAAGCGACTGGAGTGCCGTGGTGCTCGCGGTGCGGATGGCGGTGCTTGAGTTTGTATCCGCCCCGTCGAAGAGCGCAAGGAAGGGGTGTTTTCGCAGGCGCTGCTGCATCTGATATACGGCACGCCGGTTCGTGTCGTAGAGCGCGAAGAACTGCTTGTGCTGCGTGAAGCTCCACGTCTGCACCGCGGGAAACGGATGCTCGCCGCCGGGCGTGAAATCCAGATCGCCGCCGACAAAGAGCATCGTGTCGCGGATGGATTCCGCATCAAGCCGCTGGCGCTCGGCGCGCGACCACAGCGTGTTGTTCGGATCGCCCGCCGTGTTGCCGCCGGTGGAAAGCTGCCATGTGTGCGAGAGCAGCAGGAGCCGGTGCATCGCCTTCACCGACCATCCGCTTTCCACGAAACGACGCGCGAGGAAATCGAGCAACTCGGGATGCGAAGGTGCCTGGCCGCGCGTGCCGAAATCATTCGGCGTCGCGACGAGGCCGCGTCCGAAATGATGCTGCCAGATCCGGTTCACGATCACGCGCGCGGTGAGCGGATTCGACGGCTCGGTGATCCACTGCGCGAGTTCGAGGCGTCCGCTGGTTTTTGCATCCTTCGCGAGTTTTTGCCCGCCGAGCACCTGCAAAAAACCGCGCGGCACTTCCTCGCCGAGGCGCTTCGGATCGCCGCGCACCTGCACGCGTGCATTTGCCGCGGCGCTCTCGCTCACGGCGTAGGCGAGTGCATACGCGGGCGTGTCTGCGATGCGCTTGCGCTTCGCGCGCACCTCGGCTGCGAGCTTGGTCGCGGCGTCCACGTTTGCCTTTTGCTCCGGCGACGCGGGCTCTTTTTGCGCAGCGGCTTTCGTCTCGTCCGCCGTCTTTGCCTCGGCGTCGAGCGCGGCGAGTTCCGCGGCGCGTGCTTTGTTCGCGGCCTCAACTTCGGCCTTCGGCACGAGAGGGACGAGATTCTCCGGGCGGTTCTTCCCCTCGGCGCCGGGGTGCGGGAATGTCGTGCTGCTCAGGATGCCATAGAGCGCGTAGTAGTCGTGGTTGGAGACAGGATCGAATTTGTGATCGTGACACCGTGCGCAGTTGATCGAGAGGCCGAGAAACGCGCGGCCCATGTTTTCGATCGCGTCCTCGATTGTGAGATGCGGCTCGCCTTTGCCTCCGGCAAAATGACGGACATTCGCGAGGTACCCGGTGGCGACGATGCGCCGCTGTCGGTCTTCCTCCGTCGCGGAAGTGATGAGATCGCCCGCGAGTTGCTCGCGCACGAATTGATCAAAAGGCAGGTCGGCGTTGAACGCCTGCAGGACGTAGTTCCGATACTTGAACGCCTGCGGCACCGGGTAGTCCGACGCATTCCCGCACGTATCGGCATACCGCACGACATCCAGCCAGTGACGCCCCCAGCGTTCGCCGTAGCGCGGCGATGCGAGCAGGCGATCCACCACGCGCGCGAACGCATCGGGCGCAGTGTCGTTCACAAATGCGTCAATCTCCGCAGGCGTCGGCGGCAGGCCCGTAAGATCGTAAGTCACGCGGCGCAGCAACGTGCGGCGATCCGCGTTGGGTGCGGGCTTCACGCCGGCGGCTTCCATTCGGTTCAGCGTGAAAAGGTCCACCTCGTTCCG
>JBDSAR010000117.1:0-2647 GCA_039922035.1 Chthoniobacteraceae bacterium | reverse complement strand
CTTCTGGGTGAGCCAGACATTCTCATCAGCGTAAACGGCCTCGACGCCGCCCTGGCCGCTGGCCGCCAAAAAAGTCAGGTATTCCGCCGCCGAAGAGCGGACCAGCGAGACTTCGGTCTTCTTTTTGCCGCGACCGCCGGGAGTGGGTTTGTCTTCGCTCATGGGATGCTCCTTTCAAATCCAGTCTCCCGAATGTTCCGGAGAACTGCGCGCACCGGAGCGGGTATGAGCTGCCGGAAGACGAGCCCGAGGACGACGCGGTTGACGGACGCCTCCGCGTCCGCCCTCCGGGCTGCCTTCGGCGGTCGGTCTCGCTCCGCTCGGCTGGATGGCTCCGACTGCTGCCGCCGCTTGTCGCGACGCCCGGTAATCGCGGCGACCATGTTGTTGCGGAGGTTGTCCCGCCTTTCGGTCATGACCTGCAGTTTGCCTCCGGTATGCAGGAATGCGCTATCGCCCAGCGCAGTGTCGGCGAAGAACCAAAGCTTGGCCTCGAAGCCGAGGTGGGCGGAGGAGTCTTTCGTGCCGTTGGATTTGGTGCGGGGCATCGTCCGCATCGTAGCGGGCCAACTTTCCGTGTCACCCGTGGAAGTTTTGGCGGCGCATTTTCGCTCGACCGGCCGATTTGCGTTCCGCGGCAGCGCCCGTGTCCCGGAAATGCGGGCGGAACATTGCCGCAGTCATCGGCTTTTCCGGCGGGAATGATTGGAAAGGACAGTTTTACCAGCGGCAGGAAAGAGCGTTGAATGGACTTCGCACCAATGCCGCATTCCATGAAAGCACTCATTTCCAAACCTGAAGAACTCACCCCGCAGACCACCTGGCAGGAAACGAAGTGGGCGTGGACGAGCGAGGAGGAACTCGTGGATCACACGACGAAAGGACGGCTTTGCGCGGCGGCGTTGCTGCCGTTTCGCGACCGTCAGCCGGACTGGGAGGGATTCGCTGCGAGCATTCGCTGGATGCAGGGGGCGGCGGATCATTATGGCGTGGAACTCGTCACCGTGCTGAACGCGGACACGGGCTACATTTTCGATCTCGATGATGCGCTGTATGTGGAGGTGCTGCGGCGGTTTCGGGCGGAGTTTCCGCAGGCGAAATTCATCGCGGGGATCACGGCGCGCGGGGCGGAACAGGACACGGCTTTCAAGGCGGAGCGCTACCGGACGCTACTCGACATCGTGCAACAGCATGAGAACTGCGAGGTGATGATCATGACTTCGCGCTGGCTGAATGCGCTCGATCCCGAGCGGCGGCGCGATGGCTACTACGAGATCGCGGAGTGGCTCGTGCGGCCCGGTATCGTGCATGCGCTGGAGCCGAGCTTCGTGCCGTGGGCCACGCCGTATGAGCCGTGGCTGCTGTGGCAGCTTGCGCAGCATCCGAAGTTTGTCGGCGGAAAAATCAGCACGCTGGATGAGCCGCATTTCCTGTGGTGGGCCGCGATGTGCCGCGATCTCGGATTGGATTTTTCACCGCACAGTGGCGACGACTTCGGCATCGCGACGGCGATCAAGCTGGGCCTGCCGCTGCTCATCGGCGCGGCGGTGAGCGGTGCGCCGCTCATCTGTGCGGCGAAGGACATGTGGCTGAATGACGGTGCGCCGGGGAAGAAATTCCCGACTGGCACGGGGCGTTTCGACACGCGGGTTTACAAGCTCTTCGAGGCGTTCCAATCGCTGGAGGATCAGGTCTTCCGCCTGGATGGAAAGATGAGCGCCTCTGCCTACAAGCACAGCACGGCGCATGTGCTGCACGAGCTGGGCATCATCGCATCACCCGAGGCGCATCCGGCGTGCAAGGATCTGCGCGGGGCGGATGAAGCGGCGCGAATGAACGAGGCATTGCGTCGTCCGCAGCGTGTGGCGCAGCGGATGGGAATTCCTTTTGCGAAGCCCGGGAGCCGCTGAGTGCTGGTTGAGTCCGGCTTTTGTTTGGAGTGGCCGCGAAACGCGTGTCCGATTTCCCACAAAACATGTCAGATGGGTTTGGCAGGGTGGGCGGTTAGTGATAGTCGCACCTCCGACTTCCCAAAAACCATGAACCGCATTCCCCGTCCCCTGGCCGCCTCGATCAGCGCAATTTCTGCCGCTGTAATGTTTGCCGCTGCCATTCCGAGCGCCGTCGCCGCTGAGCCGCGTCCGCTGCGTGTGCTTTTCTTTGATCCGACGGGTGCGGAGCAGAGCAAGGCGGGTGTGCTGCGGGTCGCAATGGAGCAGCTTGGGCGCGATGCGATTTACTTTGATTACTTCACCGCATCGTCGGGGCTGAGTGAGAAAATGGCGGGGCTCTACGATGTTGCGATGGTGCTTGGCGGTGGTGATGCGCCTGCGCTCGCGGCGCTTGCGGCGAAGAAGCGCGTCGTGGCGATCAAGGACAGCGATGCACCTGCGGCGATCCGCTCGACGATTCTTGCGACGGTGGACCCGGCGGCAAAAGCCGAGTGGGAGAAATTTCTCGCGCAGCGTGAGCCGGAGGTGCGGGAGAAGAATCCGCTCGTCGCGAACTATGAAAAACGTGCGGAGGCGATCACGTATCAGCATCCGTTCAGCGCGAAGGGCGCGATGGAGCGCACGCAGGTGCCGGCGGATTTGAAGCTGGAGCTGTACGCGAGCGATCCGGAAATCGGGAAGCCGATCGCCTTTGC
>JBDSAR010000116.1:0-23414 GCA_039922035.1 Chthoniobacteraceae bacterium | reverse complement strand
ACCCGCCAGACGACGATCATCGCGACCGGTGGCGCGCGCGGCGCATTTCTTGCAACCGGTGCGGATGGACGGCTCTACATCGCGAGCGGCGCAGGAGTGGACGTGCTCTTCCCGGCGAAGCCTCCGCAGGTCATCAGCAGCAGCCCGGCAAATGGCGCGGGAGTCAGCAGCCAGATTCGGAACATCAGCGTGACGTTCGATTCCACGATGCTCCGCGCGGGTCTCACCGATCCGCGTTCCGTGCTGAACCCGGCGAACTTCACCATCACTGACATGGCGACCGGGCTGAAGATTCAGGTCGGTGCCGTCACTTACGACAGCGCGGCACGCCGGGCTGACTTGATTTTCGAGCCGCTCGCGCCGTCCAGCTACGAGCTGCGCGTGCTCCCGACCTTGCAGGATGACCTAGGGAATTCACTCGCGTCGGCCTACAGCGCAACGTTCGGCGTCGTGCGGGATGCGACGGCTCAGCTCGGCGGCTCCGTTCGCTTTGCCAATACGCGGCTCAACCGTCTCGCAGGCACGGTCTCGTTCGACGTGAGCGTGACGAACACAACGACCGAGGCGATTGCCGGCCCGCTGCGCGTCAGCTTCCCCGGTATCACGGCCCAGGGGCTTTCGTTCGTGAGCGCGACGGGTGCGATGATTCCCGCAGTCGTGGACCTCCTCGCTGGCGGCTCGCAACTCGCGGTGGGCGCCTCGACTGCGTGGGTCACGGTGACGGTTCGCAATCCCAACGCGCTCGCGCTCGATTTCTCCGGCCTCACAATCCAGACGGGCGTGCCGCCATCGAATCAGCCGAAGTTCCTGTCAACGCCGACGACCGCGGCGAATGCAGCGGCCACGTATCGCTACGCGGCATCGGCCATTGATCCGCGCGGCACCGGTGTCACCTACCTGCTCGTCAGCGGTCCGGGCGGCGCGAGTATCAATGCGACCACCGGCGCGCTGGCGTGGACGCCGGACGCGGGAAGCGCGGCGCAGAGCGCCTTTGAGATTCGCGCTGTCAACGGCACCGGCGCCTACGCCCGTCAGACGTGGTCCGTCATCGTGAGCGGCACGAATGCGGCACCGGTGCTCGCGGCAGTGGCCGACCAGCGCGTCGCCGAAGGCCAGTTGCTCATGGTCCGTTTTGCCGCGGTCGATCCCGAGGGCTTGCCGGTGACTTTCTTCGTCGATCATCTCCCGGCGGGTGCGACGTTCGATGCTGCGACCGCGACGCTCCGCTGGCGGCCCGGTGCGTTGCAGGCGGGCACATATCCCGGCGTGCGCGTGACTGCGAGCGACGGAGTCAGCGAGACGACGCGCACTTTCCAAATCATCGTGACGCCGACGAATCTCGCACCCGAATTCACGCAGCCGGTGGATCGCACGGTATCCGAGGGCAGTGCAGTTTCGTTTGTCCTCCGCGCGACGGATCCCGAGGGCAAGGCGCTCACTTTCTCCTCCAGCACTCTCCCGACCGGTGCGGTGCTCGTGCCAGCGACGGGCCGCTTCCTGTGGACACCGGGCTACTATCAGCACGGGACGTACGATGTGCCGGTCACCGTCAGCGACGGCGAGCAGAGCGTCACGCGCACTTTCCGCATCACGGTGCTGAATGTGAACGGAGCGGTCCGGTTTGTTCCGCTGGAATCGCTGCAGGTGCTCGCGGGCCAGTCGCTCACGGTGCGCGTGGTCGCGATTGATTCGAATGTCGCGCCCGCCACGGAGCAGACCTCGCTCCTCTCCGCGCCGACGAGCAGCAGCGCGCAGTCCACGCTCACCTACGCGTTCACGACGCTGCCGAATGGCGCGACCTACGATACCGCAACGCAACTCCTCACGTGGACGCCGCGCTACAATCAGGCGGGCAGCTACAGCATCACCTTCACCGCGACGAATGATGGCGACGGCACGGGCACTCCGAACAGCGACACGCAGACCGTCCACATCGCAGTGCTGCCGCAAAACGGCGCGCCGGTTGTAACTGCGATTACGAATCAGACGCTCGCGGTGAACAGCACGCTGACGGTGCCACTTTCCGCGACCGACCCGAATGGCGATCCGCTCACGCTGTCGATTTCGGGCCTGCCGTCATTCGCGACGCTCACGGCCAACGGAAACGGCACCGGCTCGATCGCGTTCTCGCCGGTGCCCGGCCATCGCGGCAACTACGTCCTCACGTTCCGCGCGACGGACAACGGCGGCGGCATCGCTGCGAATGTGCTCTTCGCAGAGACGCAGTTTGTCCTCAACGTCACGAGCGTGAACGAACCGCCGAAGATGGGCTTCGTCGGCCCTGCGGTCGCCGTGGTCGGCCAGGAAGTGCGCTTCTCGGTTCGCGTGGACGATGCCGAGCAGAATCCGCTCACTTACTCGGCGGACAATCTGCCGACCGGTGCGACGTTCATCGGGACGAGTGTTTATGGAGTGGCCGAATTCCGCTGGACTCCGCAGGCGGGCGATGCCGGCAGCCGCGACATCACGCTGCGCGCTGCGGATGACGGCAATGGCGGGCTCGGTGCGGTGGCGTCGGATACGCGCACCTTCCGCATCACGGTGCGCTCTGCGAACGCCTCGCCTGTGCTGGTGCCGGTGCCTTCGCAAAATGCGGCGCAAAACCAGCCGCTCACCTTCACATTGTCCGCGACAGATCCGGACGGTGACACGATCACCTACCTCGGCAGCGGTCTGCCGCGCGGTGCGGTGCTGGATCCGCAGACGGGCGTCTTCCGGTGGACGCCGGATTTCGCGCAGAGCGGCAACTTCACTTTCTCCCTCTCGGCGACAGACGGCAATCGCACTTCGAGCGCGACGGTTTCCATTGGAGTCACGCGCACGACTCGCGCACCTGTGTGGACTACCGCGCCGTCGGTGCTGGGACAGGAGGGCTTGCAACTTTCGTTCATCGTCTCGGCGGCGAGTCTTGATGGCGATGCGCTGACGTTTTATGTGAAGAATCTGCCGAAGGGCGCGTCGTTCAATTCCGACACGCGCATCTTCGCGTGGACGCCGGGCTACGGTCAGGGCGGGGTGTATAACATCGTCTTCGCGGCGCGGAATCCGGCGGGTCAGGAATCAACTTCGACAGCGCTCGTGCAGATTCTGAAGGTGAATCGCCCCCCGGTCTTCGATGTGCCGCCGGCGCGTCAGGTGGTGGCGGGCAACGAGCTGCGCTTCACGCTCGTGGCCTCGGACTCCGACGCGGGCGACGTGCTGACTTTCTCCGCATCCGATCTCCCTGCCGGCGCGACGCTCAATGCGGGCACGGGCGAATTTGTCTGGCGGCCCGCCGGCGTGCAAGCCGGGCGCGTGGACATTCCGATCACGGTGAGCGACGGGCGCACGAGCATCACGCAGATCCTGCCGATCGTCGTCAGCCTCGCGCCGCAGCTTCCGAGCGTGCGCCTGGATTTGACGCCGAGCTTCGCGGTTACGCCCGGCGGCACCGTGGTGATTCAGGCCACAGCGAGCAGCGTGAGTCCGATCCAGAGCATCAGCATTTCGATTGATGGCGTCGTGCAGACGCCGGATCGCTTTGGCCGCGTGACCTACCGCCCGACCGCGCCGGGCCAGATTCGCATTCAGGCCTCGGCGACGGATCTCGATGGCTTCACCGGCACCGCGGAGACGTTTTTGAAAGTCCGCGATCCCGCCGACCGCACGGCTCCGGCAATCGCGGTGGACGTGCCGCCAGCGCTTGCCGTGCTCACAACGCCGACCGTCGTGCGCGGCTCTGTGAGCGATGTGAACCTCGACTTCTGGCGCCTGGAACTCGCGCCGCTCGGCTCGGCCAGCGTGCGCGTGCTCGCCTCGGGCACCGCGTCGGTGAGCGGCGTGCTCGGCACGATTGACACGCGTAATCTCGAAAATGGTCCTTACACGCTGCGTCTCGTGGCACGGGATATTTCCGGACGCGAGACCGTCGGCGAACGCATCATCGAAGTCGGCGGCACGGACAAGAGTGCCGCCTATGTGCGCGTGGAAACGGATGTCACCGCCACGCTCGGCGGTCTGTCGGTGGCGATTTCCCGGAGGTATTCGAGCCTCGCCGTGAATGAGAATGGGCTCTTCGGAATCGGCTGGCAGTTTGTGCTGGCTGAGCCGCGCTTCGCCGCCAACGTCGCGCCGACCGGCAGTGAGAGTGATGGATTCTTCGCCGCATTCTCCCGCGATACGCGCGTGACCGTCACGCTGCCGACCGGAAATCGCGTGGCGTTTGTTTTCACACCGACGGCAGTGAGCGTTGGCGGGCTCACTTACTACCGCCCCTCATGGACGGCGGCGGATGCCACGACCACCTACACGCTCTCAAGCGCGGGCGCGCTTATCGAGGAACGCGGCGGCGCATTTTACCAGATCGGCACGGGGCTGCCTTACAATCCCGCGTCCGCTCGCTTCGGCAGCGAGGACTATGCGCTCACCGCACCCGATGGCACCCGCTACGGCTACACCGTCGCCGAGGGGCTCCGCACGGTGACGGGCTCGAATGGCACACGCCTCGTGTGGACGGATGCCGGCTTTGTCGCGTCGAACGGCGACCGCTTGCTGGTGGAGCGCGGCACCGGCGGGCGGATCATTCGCGTCGCGACGCCCGCGGGGGATTCGGCGGTCTACAGCTACGCGGCGAATGGAACGCTGCTGCAAGTCGTCCGGCTCGAATCCGGCCGCCGCACGTGGCTCGGTTATCGCGCGGATGGCGGGCGTCTGCTCACGGAAGTCGCGGGAGACAATGCGGTGGCTGTCCGCTACGATTCCCAAAATGCCGTGCTCGGCGTGGATCCCGTGCGCGTGGTGCTCGGCACGAGCCGGCAATTCCTCAGCGGGACCCAGTCCGGCAGCGTCGTTGCAGGCGGCGCGGATCGCCTGGCGATCGTGATCGGCGCAAGCGAACTCGCCACGGCGCAGAATGGGTTGCTCACGCTCGGCTTTGATGTGACGGGACTCGCCGGATTCCAGCCCGGCGCGATCACGCTCAGCGGACAGACCCCCGTCTTTGTCTCAATGCCGAGCGGACGCTCGCTCGCCCTGTTCACAATCCGCACGCCGGGGCCGCTGGTGCTGGAAATCACCGGGCGGACCGCGACAGACGCGGGCAGCTACAACCTGGCCATCTATCTCGCGGGCGACGTGAATGGAGATGGCGCGGTGGACGGAACGGATGAGACTGCATTCAACACAGCGGACGGCTCCGCATCGGGAAATGCCCGCTACAACATCGCGGCGGATATCAATCGTGACGGCGTCATTGACGCGCAGGATCGCGCCTACCTCACCGCGGGATTCGGCTTCATCGCGGCAAGCTCCCCAGTGGCGCAGGGCGCCGCATTCAACACCGCGGGTGGCGTTCCGGTCGCGGTGGATTTGACCCGTCTCGCGAGTGATCCAAACGGCATCCGGCTCAACTTCGTAATCACCGGCACGACCAACGGCACCGTGCGGCTGATTGATGGCGGACGCACGGCGGTCTTCACGCCGACTGCGGGATTCGTGGGCGCGGGAGGATTCACCTACGCCGCCGACAACGGGGACCTGCGGAGCGCGCCAGCCACCGTCACGGTCAACAGCCTAAGTACGACACTGGCGAACCTCCGCCTGACGAGCACCGGCCCGAACATCCAGGCCGGTTCGCTGATCACGATTGGAGTTCTTGGTGATTTGCCGGATGGCACCACGCTCACACTCGACCCGAGCCAGTACACGGTCACCACGAGCAACGCGGCGGTGGCAAACGTTTCGCGCGACGGCGCGGTCCTCGGTGTTTCCAGCGGCACCGCGGTGCTGCGCTTCCAGCTTTCAACCGGCGGTGTGCTCGCCACGCCGGTCACCGTCGGCGTTGCGGACACGCGGCTCATCGAGTTTTTCCCGGAGAGCTATGTCCTCACGACGGGCGGCACGCGGCAGTTTGTTGTGCGTGAGCGCCTCACCGCTTCCATCGTGGATCACACTGCGGCAACGGCGGGAACCAGCTACTTCACGAGCGATGCCTCGGTGGCATCCATCACCGCGGACGGTCTGCTCACTGCTCTGCGCATCGGCGAAGTGACGATCTCGGTGATGAATGGCGGCGTCGCAAAGTTCATTCGCATCCGGATTGTTACGCCGCTGAACAGCGGTGCGGTGGTGGGCAGCGGCGGCGGCATTGTCACTAATGGCTCGGTCACCGTTGGCATTCCCTCCGGTTCGCTGCGTTCCGATTCGACGGTCACGGTTTCGACATTGGACGCATCCGCGATGCCGCAGAGCCTGCCGGACGGATTTGTATTTGGTGGTGGTTTCAATGTGGACTGGGGTGGCGGCGAGACGGATCAGCCTTTCAGCATCAGCCTGCCAGCGCCAGCGGGCTGGGCGGTAGGCCGTGAGGCGTGGATATTCCAGCCTGTCACGGTGGTTCGGGGCAATGGCCTGCCGGACGAACTTTCGTGGCTCGTCTTGGACAAGATGGCGGTCACCGCGGACGGGCGCCTGGTCACCACCTCGCCGCCGAACATCGCCTTGGCAAGCAGGCTGAACCAGTTCACCACCGGGCTGCTTTTCGTTCCAAACCTTGCAGGTAAGGCGTTCATCGGCGGCACTGAGGGCGTCGCGGGCGCAGTGAACGCGATTGCGGATCTGGCACTGCGCGACCGCACTTTCAGCGGCGTCGTCTCGCTCCAGACAGTGCGCGGCACCGGGCCGCACGGACCGTCCTATTACTCCGTGAGTTCCGTGCTGGGCGATTTGCTGATCCCGGCCGTTTCGGGCCTCAGCTACCACCTCAATCTGTGGGCTGCGAGTGAATCGGGTCTGCAGCCGGTGGCCGATAGCGACATTCAAGTCGCGCCCGGCGAAATCAAAGCCATCGGCATCCCGATGCCGCCGCGCTTCGTGACTTCGGGCGTGCAGCCTCCGCGCATCACGGATGTCTCGTTCCGCTATTCGCAGGTCGGGAGCACCCTAATTCCGCAACTCGTCATCACGGGGCAGGACTTCACGCTGGATAATCCTTTCGGTGTCTCCCGCGCCGGATTGCTGGGTTCACGCGCGCGGGATTTGATTGTCACCATTGAAGTGGGCGGGCGCGACAGCACGAATCCGGACGGCACTCCGAATCCGGTCGGCGGCACGGACATCACGATCACCGGCACTGCCATCACGAGCGAGGCAAGCGGCACACGCCTCGTCATCACCCTGCCGCTCGGCTCCCAACTCGGCGGGACCAACATCACGGTGACCCGGCCGATGAAACTGCCACTCGACGGCAGCTTCCGCACGCAGCTCCTGGTCAGCAATCCCGGCCAGATATTCGTGCAGTCGCGCTACGTGTTTTCCGCCAATGCCGGAGACGACACCATTTCATTCATTGATTCGGCCGCAACCACCACGGTCACAGCCCCTTCGGGTTCCGTGACGAAATTTGATCCAAAGGAAATTGCGCGTTCGGGCATCGCCGGCGGCTCCGGCGGACCTCTTTCGCCGCGCACGGTGACATCGTCGGTGGACGGTACGCGCGCCTATGTGACGCTGGAACTTGGAGCCGGCGTTGCCGTGTTTGACTTTGTCACCGGGCAGCAGATCGACGTCGATCCCGAGACTCCCGGCGTGCAGTTCATCAGACTGACCCCCGGAACGAGGGCGTGGGCCGCGACGGCGGAAAAATCCGGGCGGTTTCTCTACGTGAGCGATTCAATCAGCGGCACCGTTTGCGTCATCGATATCGATCCCTTCTCCAACAAGTACAACAAGGTCGTGCAATACATCACGCTTCCCGGCGTGGGCCTCGGCCTGCGGGGCCTCGCGTTGAGCAGCGACGATGCACGCCTCTACGTCACCGCGCCCGGCCGCACCTCGACCGGGCAGTACTCCAGTACGAACGGCTCCATCTACGTCATCAAGACCAACGCCGCGAAGCGGGAGAAGCCGGCGTATGCGGAGAGCGCGACGACGAAGATATCCGTCGGTCCCGAGCCCTATTCCATCACGGGAACGGACGATCCTAATGTGATGCTCTGGGTCGATCGCCTGGATGATTCGCAAGGGGTCGGCGTGCTCCGCCGCTCGCTGGTTGGCGATGTCGAGGTCTATCAGAAAAACACGATTAACCTTACCCCCTTCGGGCAGATCCTGCGCATTATCGAGGGGCGAAACACACAGGTGTTTGGCGTCTCGAATGCGGCGGACATTGTGTACCTGCCGGCGAATGCGCTGAAGGCGCAGTTGGCGGATCCCGCGCACGGCATCACGGGTGAGCATCCGGCTTTCGCCTTCATCGTCGGGCAGACTCGCTACAAAGCGGATGATCCGAAAAAGGATCCGAACCTCGGCCCCATTTTCGCCTACAACTACCTGCTGACCGACGGAGCCGGGCACACCGCATCCGTGCCACTTTCCGCGGGAGGAAATATCGGCATCATCCGGAATCCGCTGGGTGATTTCAGCTCGGCGATCACGCAGCCGCGCCTCGTCGCCGCGACCAGCACGATCGCGAACGGCTTCCCGGAGAGCCTCACGCTCGCTGCGAACAACCTGCAGGTCGTTGCGGCGATGCAGGGCGTCCACAGCCTCTTTGTCTATGATACCGTGCAGATGATCCGCACCATAGAGCGCGAGGCGCGCGCGGGACCGAATGCGGTGCCGGATTATTCGCAACTGAAGTCGGAAAATATCCCGCTGAGCCTCATGCGGCTGCTGCGCGGGCCGCTTTCCACGGTGCCGATCGATGCGTATGCGCCCCAAGTAAAAATCAGCGCCGACTACGGCTGGTACAGTGACGGTGCCGGCGGCGCCGGCTACGGCGTGCCGAATGTGGGGCCGGCCGGAGAATCACCGAATGCATACGCGCCGCTTGCATTGCCCGCCCAGCGTCCGCGCGGGGTCGGATCCGTCAGTCCGAACACAGGCACCCTGCTGAGCCTGACCTTCACTCCTTACAACCAAACCTCCTCGCTGAATGCCTTCCCGAATGATTCGCTGGAGGTCGAGGCGGGGCGGCATTCGGTCGTGGAGGTGCATACCGGCGCCTTCCGTGAGGAGCACTCGCTGGTCACTTTCCAGAGCGCGGGAAAACAGGCCGGGTTGGCCCTTGATTACGATTCGACGCGCGCCGAGGCGCGTCCGATCGTTTACGTGTCGTTCGCGGGCCTCAAGACGCCGATCGATGACAGTCGCATCGTGCTGCGCATGACGCTGCGGTACGGTGACAAAATCTACCGGCCTGCCGGCCTCGATGCGGAGCAGGCGGAGACGCTCGGACTTAGTGTCGGCGACATCATTGTGAAACTGCCCGCATCGGCCGAACCCGATGCAATCTACGGCATTGGCATTCCGTTTGATCTCTCGGACGCAGAAACCGGGCTCTATACGCTGTCCGTCGAATACGGTGTGGCGCGCGTCCAGGAGAGCCGCCTGATCATGGGACGCACGCTCACTTACACGCAGCCCTGGGCCGTGGTGAATTCCAAGGACAGCGTGTTTGGCGCGGGCTGGGGGCTTGCAAATTACTACGAGATCTATTCCGGCAACGGCGGAATTCTCCTCGTGGATGGGAATGGCAATGAGCAGATCTACCTTGCGCCGCGCAATCGCGGCGATCCTTTCACTTCGCTGGCTGCCGCGGACTACTCGAGCATCACTCAGGAGGCGGATGGCAAATTCAAGAGGCGCATGCTAGACGGGACGACCTACCGTTTTGATACGCGGGGCAAGCTTTCCACCGTGACCGATCGCAACGGCAATGTGATCCGCTACATCACGGAGACCGTGGGCGTCGGCGACGATGAGGTCACCCGGATCAAGCAGATTCGCTATGAGCCGAATGGCTTCCAGTCCCTGTCGAATGAGTTTACCTATTCCGGCAGCCTGCTGAGCAAGGTGACCGATCCAGCGGGGCGCGTGACGAAGTTTGCATACGACGCCAAGGGCAACCTCACCGGGATCACGGACCCGGACACAAGCTTGCGGAACTTTGAGTATAAGAACGCAGACTTCACCCATCTGATCACCGGGCAGTATTCCAAGCGCGCCAACCCGGTGGCGTTCGCCACGGAGACACTGACGCGCGAGGATTTCCACGAGACGATTAGCTATGACATCTTTGGGCGCGTGAACGGTGGCAAGCGCGCGGATGGCAAGCAATTCACCCTGAAGCCGGCGCAGGTGTTTGCTGCGGTGGAACTGAAGAATGCGGTCAGCCTCGAGGGAAAAGCGAAACTCATCCAGCTCGCGATCACGAATGACGCAACAAAAATAAATGCCGCGGCGAGCTATGTTGATTTCCGCGACCAACGCACCGATTTCGGGCTTTCAACCTTCGGCTCCTATGTCTCCACGCGCGACGATCAGGGTGTGGAGCGGAACGCGGAGCGCGGGCCCAACGGCCTGATCGTCACAGAGACGGATGCGAGCAAGAACAAGCGTGTTTACGGCTATGACGCGTTCAACAACCTCACGAGCATCATGGACTATCCGGACGGTCCCGGAACGACGCGCGCGGTGACGGTGACGATGGAATACGACACGGAACACTTCAACCGGATGGTGCGCCAGGTGGACGGTGTGGGCCGCGTGACAACGTGGGATGTGAATCCCACGAATGGAGACATCCGCTCCAGCACGATCTTGGATCCCCATGCGCCCGCAGGCAGCCCCGGTACCACGTCCACGTCGTTCACCTACTATCCGAGCGGCCAGGTGAATGTTCAGACCGACGCCCTCTCGCATGCCGCGATTTATTCGTATGATGGCTATGGGCGCCTGAGGCAGGTTGCATTGGAAAACGGTGACCTGCGAATCACGGAGTACAAGGATCTGACCGGCAATGTCTCCGCCACCGTTGATGAGCGCTCACGGCGCACCGAGTTCCGCTACGATGCAATGAACCGGCTGAAGGAGCGCAAGGTTTTCGGCGCTCCCGACGGTGGGTCGTTTATCTGGCAGCTGGGCTATGACGCCGAGGGGAACAATATACGGCAGACGGACAGCCGGGATGTCGTCAGTTCCATTACCTATGATGCGATCGATCGGATCATCCAGCGCACAGATGCGCTGAACACCCCTGATACGCGCACCATTTACCTGGGATATGGGCTGAACGCCTTTGCGACAACCTACTCCGTACCGACTGGCGAGGGCTACACCTACAATTATGTCCGGGATGCAATGGATGGTGTGAGCGTCACTGTATTTAATCGTGACAATCAGATCGTTGCCCAGATTGATCAGCTCGGCCGCAAAACGGTGAACGGATACGACACGGGCAAGCGGCTTTACACGACCACGCTACCGAATGAAGGAGTGATCACCTACTACTACGATGGACGGAATCGTGTCGTACGCCAGACCGGCCCGACTCGGGAGGACGTCGTCACGGTTTACGATGATGCTAACCGGATCAAGGAGCGCACCATCACCAATGACCGGAACGGCGGCAATCAGGATACGTTCTTCGAATACAACCTCTTCAATCAGGTGGCGAAACTGACCGACGCGGAAGAAAACGTCACGGTGAACGAGTATGATTTGGTGGGGAACCTGAAGAAGAGCACGGAAGGGAAGGACTCAAATTCGGAATTTGTGACGAAATTCACCTACGATGACCTGAACCGGGTCTCGACGCGCACGGAGCAAGACATCGCGACTCATACTTACACCTACTGGGAAGGCGGAAAGCTGAAGACCGTACAGGATCCGCGCGGGGCCGGATACGTGACCAGCTACGATTACGACGTCTTGGATCGAGTGATATCCATCAAGAATGCGGAGAATGAGATCACGATTCGCCGGTTTGATGGCGAGGGAAACCTGCTCTTTGAAATAGACCCTCGCGGAGGTGGCGACGATGGAAACACCCAGTTCCGGACAAGCTACGAGTATGACAAGCTGAACCGGCTTTCCAAAACTACGGACCCGGTGGGGGCGGTGATCCTGCGCACTTACGACAAATCGGGGAATCTCAAAACGGTCTCCGATCCGCGCAATCAGCAATGGCTGACGAAATTCGAGTACGACGCCGCCAACCAACTCACAAAGATCACCGATGCGCTCAATTTCGTCGCCATCTATGAATACGACAAGATGGGGAATAGGGCGTCGGTGACCGATCCCCGCGCGCATGGAGCAGTGGACGCCGGCTTCACTAAGAGGTTCACCTACGACAAATCCAGCAGGCTGATAACGATGGAGGATGCCCTCCATCAAGGGACGACTTACGATCGGGATCAGGCGGGCCATGTGTGGCGCGTGAATCCGCCGCAGGGGCAGAGCTACCGTTACGAAGTGATCCTGGATCGCTTGAATCGTGAAGTGTCCCGCACCCAGGCGCCCGGCACAAGGGACGCGATTACGACCACCACGCAGTACAACGCGCTCGGCTTGGTGATCGAAACCAAGGACGCGCGTGGGATTGAGACTATTTACGCCTACACTGCACTGCGCTTCCTCGAAACACTCACCGAAGCGGTCGGAACCGTTGTGGAACGGAAGACGGATTATGACACTGACCTGGTCGGCAACATCAAAGTGATCAAGGACCCGAGGGGGACGTATTACAACACCACACAGACTTTCGACAAGGTGAGCAGGCTCTTGTCCGTCAGTCGCAACACCGGCTTGCCAAATGATCCAGGGCCAGTGTCCAAGGTTAATTACACCTACGATGATGCCGGAAATCCGGCCACGGTTTCCGATCCCCGGAATGGGAACTGGCTGACGACCTACTCCTACGACGCCCGCAACAAACTTGTGCTCATGACAGACGCGGAAGGGCTGAAGACTGCGTTCAAGTATGACCTCGCCGGAAATCTCACGGCGAAGGTGGATCCTCGAGGACTCGGCAGTCCCGACAACACGACCTACGGCGTCGTCATGACCTATGATCAGCTCAACAGGCTGAAAACCGTCGCCGATCCCGAGGGTGTTTCCGTCAAGTCAGTCACGACGTTTTTCTACGACGAGGCGGGCAACAAGATCCGCAGTGAGCGCGGGCCACGCGGCGGTGTGACGACGTGGGAATATGACGCCCTGAATCGCCTCCGCGCGATGACTGATGCGGAGAAAGACAGGACGGAATACGATTACAATCCGGCCAACAAGGTGATCGAAATCCGGGACCCGCGCGACTTTGGGCCCACGGGCGCGGTTTTCAAGAGGACGATGACATACGATTACCTGAATCGCATGATCACCCGCACTGCTTCCATCGGCTTTGCCGGCGGAAGCAATATGGATGCGACCGAAGTCTTCACTTATGACGGGAACGGCAACATCCGCACCAAGCAGGATCCGCGCGGCGCGTATTACACGAGCTTGCTGGATTACGATGAACTGGATCGGCTGATCACCTTGACGGAACCGGGCGGCAACACGGCACTGCCGGGGCAGTCGCTAGTGACGCATTTCGGCTACGATGCCGCAGATAATGTCACGTCAATCACCGATGCGCGGGGCGACTATTACAAGATCGTGCGGGCCTTTGATCCATTCAACAGGCTGATCGAATCCCGGCAGCCCACAGGCACGCAGGGCGCACCCGGCCCTGTGGCGATCACCCGCTACGTTTACGATGCGGCCGGGCACCTCACGCGGGAAATTGATCCGCGGGGCGCGTACTATACCACTGTGCGGGCTTATGATAAAAACGGCCGCCTGACTTCGGTCACACGCCCGACGGGCAGTGCAGACAGCCCCCGCCCGGATTCGGTTGTCACCTACGACTACGATCTGGCCGGCAATGTGAAGTTGGAAACCCGGGTCCGCACCGGTGGATTGGATGGTTCCGTGGATCTCGTCACGCAATATGACTACGATGCCCGGAACCGCGTCACAAAGGTGACCGACCCACTCCTGCAAATCACGCGGAACCAGTATGACGCAGATGGTAATCTCGAACGGATCACATCCGTCGGCGGCAGTGACGGCGACCGGGTGATCGAGATGACCTACGATCTGGTGGGCCGCCTGAAGACACGCAAGGATGCCGGCGGGTTCGTCCTCACAAACTTCTACGACGAGGTCGGCAATCTCGTCCGCACCACTGGGCCGTTCTACACGGCGAGCGGCGGGCTGACGCAGACGCGCCGCGTGTACGACGGTGGCAACCGGCTGCGCAGGTTCACCAATGAGGAGAACTACGTTACCACCTACGAATACGATGCAGCGGGCAACCGCACGTCTGTGACTGATGGGCGCGGCTTTTACTACCGCATAGAGGCGGAATATGATTTCCGCGGCAACGTGGTCGCGCGCGAGTATCCGACCGGCAGCGTGGACCAGCCCGGACCGCGGCTCCGCGAGACGATGAAATACGACGGCGCAAACAACCTGATCAGCAAGGTTGATCCTCGCGGGCAGGCATTTGAGAGCAAGATGACTTATGATGCGCGTAATTTGCTGACGGAATTGCGCCGTCCTGACGGGCCATCGGGCGCCCTAGTCACGGCCATCGCGCTCTATTCCTACGATCTCGCCTCGAACCTCGTCTCGGAGACTGACGCGCGCGGTTTCACCACGACATTTGACTACGATGCGATGAACTACCGGAACAAGGTGACCATGCCCGCCGGCACGCTGGACGCACCGCGCACTCTGAGCGAGAGCTTCACCTACGATACGGAGGGAAATCTCGTGCGCCACGTGGGACGCGGCGGCAGCGACTATGTAACCACCTACATTTATGATCGGCTCAATCGCGCGAGCACCCGCACGGATCCGATCGGCGAGGTGGAAAGCTGGACTTATGACCGCTTCGGAAACATCGCCACGCACACAACGCCTGATGGCACCACGACTTTCAAATATGACAAGATTGATCGCGTCACGTCGATCAAGGACGCGCTGATGCATACCAGCAGCTTTTCCTATCCGGGCGGCGGCAATATCGTCCGTTCAAGCGACCCCCTGGGTAATCCCACCGAATCGGCTTACGACGGACTGGGCCGTCTCGTGCGCAGGACGGACGCGCTCGGCAAGTCAGATACGATGGAATACGACGCCGTCGGCAATCTGACGGCGCAGATCGACCGGCGCGGCACCCGCACTGAGCGCACCTACGATGCCCGAAATCTTCTTTTAAGGGAAATGATCGCAGTTGGGACAGCGGACTCGGTCGCACGAACGCTGAGTTACGACAACATGGGCTGGCTCGCCACGGAAATAGGATTCAAAGGCGCGGATCAACTCACGACCTATGTCCGCGACAACATGGGCCGCATAACAAAGCGCACTCGGGAAACGGGCGGGGGACAGGCGGCGATTGTGGAATTGTTTACCTACGACCTTGCGGGAAACCTACGAACGCAAACCACTGGCCGGGGCGCCTATTTCACCTCCACCTACGTCTATGACCGTCTCAATCAGGTTGTGTCCATCACACGTCCCGTGGGCGACGGAGCCAGCGACCTCCGCTATGCCACGGAGACTTATGGCTATAATGACGCGGGTCAGCAGACGGATATCTTCAATGCGCTCGGCTTCCATGTTCAGCGCACGTACGACTTGGTTGGCCGCATCAGGAAGGAGACAATTTTCACGGATTCGGCTCCATACGGCAAGGTTGAGGCGACGTGGACTTACGAGGCCGCCACGCTAGGCCTGAAGGTGACTTACGTGGACGGGCTCGGGACAACAGCCTCCGCCACGCAATACGACAAGCTTGGCCGGGTCCTGAGCGTGGTGAGCCGCGAAGCCGGCACCACGGTGAACACGTATGACGACGCTGGAAACCTGGCCGTTATGACGCAAGGCACAGTGCGGCGCACCTATGGGTATGATGCGCTGAACCGCCGCACTTCGACCACCGATGAGGACGGCAATTCGGTCACGCTCGACTACACCCGCTACTACACGTCGGGCATCATGGTTTCGACCGACGGTCGCGGAAAGAAGACGACTTACACCTACGATCGACTTTACCGCCAGCGCAGCGTTAAAGATCCAACGGGTGCCACGACCCTCATGGATTTCGACGGCGCGGGCAATCTCATGCACGTGCTCGATGCGGCCGGCAACCCAACTGATTACATCTACGATTTCGTCAACCGCCGCATCACCGAAACCACCCAGAGCGGAGTGCGCACCTACACTTACGATGCTGACGGCAACCTGGTGTCCTACAAGGATCGCAACAACCGCATCACCAACTATACCTTGGATGCCATGGGGCGCGCCGTGAAGGAAACGTGGGTGGGCGGCGGCAGCGCGGGAAGCGACTACCTCATCACCTCCTCCTATGACCTCGCGGGCCGCCTCATGAGCACGACGGATGGGGAATGGACGAATGATTACGGCTACACGGGCGACGTGCGCGGGCTGCTCAACAGCAATACCACGCGCGGCCCGCCGTCCTATGGGACGACTGTGATCACCTACACGCTCAACGCCATCGGGGCAGTCACGAAGACAACGCTGAGCCGTGACGGTGGTCCGGCGCTGGTCGTGAACGATTACACGTACGATTCCTCGACCAACCGGCTGTCGTCCATATCACAGCAGGGCACATTCGCGGCGCAAAAACGCGTGCAATACGGCTATGCGACCGGGAACCTCCGCATCGAGCGCATCGAGCGATACGACGCGGCGAGCGGCGGGCAGATGATCGTCTCCACTGAAATTGGCTACAACAGCCGCAACCTCACGCTCTCGATCTGGCACCGCACCGCTGCGGGCGTGACGCTTAACAATTACACCTACGGCTACGACGGGAACGGTTTTGTAGAATCGCGGCAGGATGCGGATGGCGGGGTTTCCTACACCTACGACGACTCCGGCCAAACTGCGGTGGTCAGCTACGACGATCCGGCGATGGCGACGGAATCCTACAGTTACGATGGCGCCGGCAATCGCATCAATTCCTCGCGCCGCAGCGGCGGCTCGTTCGGCCCGGACAACCGGCTGATGGCTGACTCTGAATACACCTATAGCTACGACGGCGAGGGCAACCTGAAGCGGGCCACACGCCTCTCGGACCGAACCGTTTTTGAATACGACTGGGACTATCGCAACCGCCTTGTCGAGGTCCGCATCAAGAGCAGCACCGGCGTCCTGCTGAGCCAGGTCAATTATGCATACGACGCAGCGAACCACCGCACCGCGTCTGCCCAGACGAACGGCCTCGGTGTGGGACCGGTGACGTACTTTGTGATGGATCGCGACGATGTGCTGCTCGAACTGCGAGACGCGGACGGCAGCGCCGGCCCGTCGCGCGCGGCGCCGCAGCGCGCCTACCTGCACGGCCTCCGCACGGATGAACTGGTGGCTCAGGACGATGGCACAGCGGCAAGCGTGCGCTGGCTGCTGGGTGATAACGAAGGCACGATCCGGGACATTGCGGATTCGCACGGCGTGAAGGTGGATCATCTGAAGATTGATTCGTTCGGCAATGTGGCTGCCCGGCAGTCCACCGGCCCCGATCTCATTTCGCGATACATCTTCCACGGTCGCGAATACGAAGCCGCCATCGGGCTCTACTACTTCCGCGCACGCTTCTACGATCCCGGTTCGGGCCGCTTCCTCGGCGTGGATCCCACAGGGCTTTCCAGCGGCGACACGAATTTCTACCGCTTCGCCAATAACAGCCCCGCAAACCTGCATGATCCCAGCGGCCTGAGCTGGCTCGGGGACAAGACCTACTCGGTGGTGGACACCTTTGCCCACGGACTCGATACGGCGGCGACTTTCTGGCACGACTTCGAGAACGCGCCCACGACAGACGGGGAAATTCTCAAGCCGCTGGCGCAAATAGGCGTTGGGTTTGCCGACAGGGTTTGGAGCGGCGCCGCCGCGCTGGTGGGCGGCTACGTGGCGGATGTCTTCGGAACGTATGGAGGGATGATTCAGGGGAAGGACTATACCGCGAAGAGCCCGTTCGGTCAGTTCGTCGCGCAGGCTGGATATCAGTCCGGCATGTCGGGATCTTCCGGGCTCGGCGCCTTCGCAATGATTGCGCCCAGCTTCCTCGGCCATGCGGCGGTTGGGGTTCCGATGTCGCTCGTCGAAGTGGTGAAATCCACCTATCACGCGGCCACCACCGGCTCCGGCTATGGTGAAGTCGGCGGGGCGCTGGCGGATTTCGCCGGTTCGGTGGACGGCTTCGAGGCCGCGTGGAGCATCACCAAGGCGGTGGGCCGGCGCTTCACCGGTCTGCGCCAGGGACTCGCGGGAGTGGCTTCGGACGCACTGAAACACCGCGAGTGGAACGTGCGGTTCCTTGAACCGGAAACGGTGGCGGCATTGGAAAAAGGAATCGCCTCCGACTTCGCTGCAATCGGCGGTGAAATATCCTCGTTCGCCAAACGAGCGAGCGGGGGACTGCGCTTGGCCGGACAGATGGTCACCAGTCTCGCGTCCTCCGCATTCATGGGCCTTTCGGATTTCCTGATCGGCAATGTTTCCAAAGGCGTGCAGGGGCTTATCCCGGAGGCGACTCGCGCAGTGCTTGCGCGCTTCGATCTGGAAATCGCGTCCCTGGAACAGCGTGCCTTCCGCACTTCGATGGCTGACGAAATCGCCGCATCGAATGCGCGCGCGATGGAGTTCAAGATCTACAAGCGCCAGCAGGCCATCCGGCAGATCGTGGAGGAGGCGGCGGCGACGAACGCATGGGTGGACGCGCAGTATGCGGCGGGGATGCGCCGGCAAATGGGCGAGGGCTATCGCCCGGGATCAACGACCACCGTCACGGGCGGTGAAGTCGCATCCTCAGGCGCGTCCGCTTCGGTGTCCGGCGGGATTAACCTTGCCGATATCAAGGTCCGCTCGCGGGACATGTATAGCAAGATGTTCGCGACCAAGGAAGCTTTTGCGCAAGGACTTCTGGATCACATCGCATTGGAAATCGGCGATACAAGCAGTTACAACAAACAATATCTCGCAGACCTCCTGCCTCCGGAGGCCGTACTCGGGGCAGGGGACATGAATATACAAGCCGTTCTGCATCTGGATAAACTGCCTGGCTACGCTGCAGGAAATATTTATGAGAATTACTTCCTCTCGAATTACACATTTTTTACTGAGGAAGGTTTGGCCGCGCTCAAGCAGCGCTTGGGCGATGGTGTAGTGAAGACCGTGGGAGAACCGCTTGCCGATTTGAAGAAGCAGGGAATCAGCGGTCAGTTTGAGGTGGAGACCCATCAGGGGAAACTGCGTTACAAGGATTCCACACAGACCGTGATTGCGACTGCCGGTGAGTGGAAACTCGTCATGGATGAATTTGGCAGGAAATACGTCATTGAGGCCGACCATCCCGGAATCGGAGCTGTGAAGCATTCATCGCCGCTGGGATGGGATGGTGAGGTGGCCTTTGCCGGAAGGTTGTTCACGGACGACTCCGGATTAATCACGCTGCTCACCGATCAGAGCGGCCACTATGGAGCCAAGCTCCTGGCTCGTGAAGCGGGCCGTGGTGGGGCGCTGGATATTCTCGCCAGCCGATTGGTGGAAGAGGGCATAGACGCCTCGCAACTAAAGGTTGGATTTGCGGGGGATGCCCAGCAATACGCTCCGATGAGCCATATTCACACACCCTCGGTGGCCACCCCGCTGCCGAAGGTCATCAGCGGCGGTCCTCCCTCAGTCGCTGAAATGGGCGGCTGGGGCAGATGGTCGGCCGCGGAGGCAGTGACCTCCCGCTCCTCGGGAATCCGCTCCAGCGCATTGTCTGGCGCCGCCGAGCAGACGCTCTCGCGCGCCACGGCAGCATCATCGCCCCTTGGCATGGGTGTCAGGATTCCGCCGACCGCGGTGAACAATGCCGTCGGATTTCTTGTCGATCATGCCCTGGGTGGCTTCTGGAGCGAGATGTACGGCGGACTTTCCAACCGCAGCATCTCCATCCCGATGGGTGGCGTGACCTCCACACTTCAGGCTGGCGCAAGCGTTTTCCTGGGCGGGGTGAATTCAGTGAGGGGCGTGGTGCAGAATGCCGTGACCACTTTCATGGGCAGGGCGACCGCCTTCCAAGGCGCGGTCGCGTCCGGCACCCTGCGGCTCGCGGCCGGCGTGAATCTCTTCCTTGAGACAAGGACGGGCCTTTTCACACCGCCAAAGCTCACTGCCGATGCCGCCAGAATCACGGCAGTCAACGAATACTTCAGCCCGTTCGAATCGAGGCTGGCGAGAGCGCAGGGGGAAGCAGCCTTCCTCCGTCCGGGACAGTCAGCGCTCGTTGGCATGGAAGGAATCCTCGCTAGAATGGGATCGAACCTCACGCAATCCGCGGAGGATCTCGCGGTGCCTCTGGCGGGTCGTGACGGCACCACCACGCAGACCGTGGCATCTGCAACAGCGCCGGATGCCGCAAGGCTCTCCGTGATCGTGGATGCCGCGAAGCTCTATTGGTCGCGCGTGCTAGGCTCCTCGATCTCGCTGCAACTCAATGTTTCGCTCGCTGATCTTCCCGCAGGCCAGCTTGGTTTTGCGACCATCACCGCAGTCGGCGGCAATGGGTTGCCGACGGCGGGGCGCCTGCTGGTGGATCGCAGCGGGGGCGGTCGCGGCTGGTTTGCAGATCTCTCGCCACTGCTGTCCGAGGATTTTGGTTCGCAGTCTTCTGCGGGAGCGAAGGCGCTCTCAGGCGCCGCCGCTGACGGGCGCTACGATCTGCTCACGCTCGTGACTCATGAGATGGGGCATCTGCTCGGCTTCACGCAAAACTTCAGCGGGTTCGCCGCGAATATCCAAGTCGGCCTCGGGGGTGCCGCGTTCTATGTGAGCGACGGCATTTCCGAACTGCTCTCCACAGATCGGGATCATCTCTCAAGCACGACACGTCCCGGCGCGCTCATGACATCCACGCTCTCCGCAGGCGTACGCCGCCTGCCGTCGGAACTCGAGGGCCGGATGCTGCGCGCCGCATGGGATTCCGCGGCAGGCGACATGAGCCTGGGGCGGCAACCGTCGTTCCAATTGGCGGGCGGCGTCTTTGGATTCGTGATGCTAAGCGACGCGGCGGTGGCCGGCCTTGCTTCGCCAAATTCCACGCTGGTGAACGGTACATTCGCCGGCGGCTCGGGTTGGTCGCTGATCGACAATGCGAGCATCACCGGCGGTCGCGGCGTGCTCCGCGCGGGCACGGGGATGCTCTCGCAAATGGTGCAGACCTTCGTGATTCCCGAGCGCGCGCTGACGCTGCAATTCACTGTCACCGGCTACCAGCTCTCCGCCGGCGGCGCGCTGCCGCCAGATGCGTTTGAGGCCGGGCTTTTCGACACCCGCACGGGCATCTCGCTGCTGCCGTCGGTGGCGCTCACGGAAGCGGACGCCCTCGTGAATCTGCAGGGCGGAAGCGTCCTGAACCTCGCGACCGCAGTGAGAATCCTGCGCGGCTCGCTGGGCGGAGCAGGGGATATCGTCTTCAGCATCGATCTCTCCGGAATCGAAGCGGGCACGGTCGTCACGCTCACGTTCGACCTCGCGACATTCGGCACCCGCGGCAGCACGGTTTCCATTGATGATGTCGCCATTTTCACCTCGCCGAATCCCTCGCTGCCCACGGCGAAGAACGACACCTACGCCGCTTCGCACAACAATACTCTCGACGTGCCTGCGGCGACCGGCGTCCTCGTGAACGACAGCGCACCGGGCGGCGGACCGCTGACCGCCGTGCTCGTGCAGGGTCCGGCCAATGGCACGCTCACTTTCAATTCCGACGGCTCCTTCCGCTATGTGCCGAACACCGGCTTCATCGGCCAGGACACCTTCTTCTACCGCGCAAATTCGCTCGATGTGCTCTCCGATCTCGCGAGCGTCATCATCACCGTTGCGGACGGCCAGCGCGCGCCGAGTTTCAACGTCGGCCCGGATGTGACGGTGCAAGGCAACGGCGTCGCCCGCACGATCACGGGCTGGGCCACGGGCATCATCGCGGGCCTGCCGCTGCCTGCAGGCACGGCGGTGCTCGTCTTCCATGTCACCACGGATCATCCGGAACTCTTCAGCGTGCAGCCCGCGGTGAGTGCCGATGGCACGCTTACTTTCACGCCCGCGGCCAACGCGCACGGCATCGCGACGATGACCGTTCGCCTGCAGGACAATGGCGGCACGGACTCCGGGCGGCAGGACACGAGCGCGCCGCAGCAATTCACGATTGCGGTGCAAGCCATCAACCAGCCGCCCACTTTCAACGTCGGCTCCGATGTCGTCGTGAATCAGAACTCCGGCTCCGTCGTGATCGTTGGCTGGATTGTCCGTATCGCCGCCGGTCCTGCGGGTTCTCCGGCAACGGTGGTGTTCTTCATCCTCACGACGGACAAACCGTTCCTGTTCACCGCGCAACCGCAGGTGAGCGGCGCTGGCACGCTGTCCTTCACTCCCGCCAGTGGGGCTTACGGCACGGCCGCCGTCTCGCTTGTCGCGCAAAATGACGGTGGTACTGCGGACGGCGGTAGCGACACCAGCGCACCGCAAACCTTCACCATTCTCATCGCTGCGTTGCCTGTCATCACGCCGGCCACGCCGGGCACCGTCGGTGGCGGAGGCATTTCGCAGAATGGGGTGCGGACCGGTCTCCCCGGTCTTGGCGGTTTCATCTGGATTCAGATCAATGCGCCTTTCGCGGCAGCACCCTTTGGCCGGGCGGCGGATGGCTCGCCCTTCGGTGTGCGCATACTCTCCGGCCCCGCATGGCTCGGCGTGGATGCCTCGGGCAGGTTGGTCGGTACGCCGCGCCCCGGTGATTTCGGCTTTAGCTACCTCGTGGTGGAAGCATTCACTCCGACCGGAGGAAGTGTCATGCAGAGCTATATCATCTCGCTCTATCGCGACACCGAAACGCCCGGTGAGTGGATCCCATGGCGAAAAATCCGCCGATACAGCAGTCTGCTCGACGGAACTGCCAGTCGTTCATCGGCGGCACGATTGCTGGACGTCACTTTGGGGGCAAAGCCGAAGCACCTCCCGGCCTCGCAGGCGCACCTCGATGGGCGCAGGATCACCTGCCGTCTCCCGCTCCGCATCACACAGTTCGCGGTGCGCGTTTTCACGCCTGGCGCCGACGGCCTCTTTGGAACTGCCGATGACATCGAGATCCCTGTCCGCCGTGCCGCGCTTTCTTCCAATGGAGACATTATCCTCGATCTCGCCGAAGCGCCTCCTGCCGGATCGAGGATTCGGATCCAGGTCGACGCGGCGGGCGAAGTGTTCATCGTCACGCTCGTTGTGCCGGGAAATTAGCGCCGTCCGTCGCTCCGCGTTGCGCGCGGTTTTGAACGAAATGACTCCAACGCGTTCCCTTCCTCGCGGAAAAATTCCGCCTTCGTCACACTACAAACCAATGTTTGCACCACTTCGGCACTCCTCGCTTGCGTTTCGCAGTTCCACCTTCCACCGGCATCACTTGTGAAACGACCGTAAACGTCCGCGCGAGCGCCTCTATCGGCAGAGGTCATAGATGTCAGAGCATAGGCGGCTATGACATCTCTGAATGCGAAGGCAGAAGTTCTGAAACAGGATGCCCGCGGGCGGGT
>JBDSAR010000115.1:0-3008 GCA_039922035.1 Chthoniobacteraceae bacterium | reverse complement strand
TGATGGCGATCCGCAATCTGGAACTGCGGGCGCGCACGATCGTCGAGGGATTTTGGCACGGCATTCATCGCAGCCCGTATCACGGCTTTTCGGTCGAGTTCACGGAATACCGGCCGTACTCCGAAGGTGATGATCTGCGGTATCTCGACTGGCGGCTTGTCGCGCGGACGGATCGGTATTTCATCAAGAAATTCGAGGACGAGACGAATCTCCGCTGCAGCCTTCTCGTGGATGGGAGCCGTTCGATGTCATTCGGATCGGTGGGATACACGAAGGCCGACTACGCGCGCACGCTGGCTGCGACGCTCGCGTATTTTCTGTCGCATCAGGGCGACGCGACGGGACTGCTCACCTTCGACGAACAGGTGCGCGAATACCTGCCTGCGCGCAACCGCCCCGGCCATCTGCGGCACCTCATGCTCGCGTTGGAAAAGCCAGCATTCGGCAGCAGCACCGATGTCGCGACTCCGTTGCGGCGCATTGCGGAGCTGATCAGAAAGCGCAGCCTCGTCGTGCTCATCAGCGATTTGCTCGCGCCGGTGGAGGCGTTCTCCGATGCGCTGTGTCTGCTCACGGCGAGCCGGCACGAGGTCGTTGTCTTTCAAGCGCTCGATCCTGCGGAGCGCACGTTCAGCTTCGATCAGGCTGCGCGCTTTCTCGACATGGAGACAGGGCGCGATCTGTTTCTCGATCCGTCGCTGGCGCGCGGTGAATACGTGAAGCGGCTGGAGGCGCATGTGGACTCGGTGCGCGCCTCGTGCGAGCGCCTCGGCGTCAGTCACGTGCTGCTGGATACGGCGCAGCCGCTCGAACTCGCGCTCTTTGATTTCCTGAAGGCGCGGTCCATGCGCGGGAAGCTCATCCGCCGGAAAGGCGCGGCATGAACTTCCTCTCGCCACTCTTTTTGTTCGGCGCACTGGCCATCGCCGGGCCGATCATTTTTCACCTCATCCGCCGCACGACGCGCGAGGTAAAGCCGTTCAGCTCGCTCATGTTTCTCAAGCCGACGCCGCCGCGCGTGACGAGCAGGAGCCGCATCGAGAATCGCTGGCTCCTCCTGCTGCGCTGCCTCGTGCTTGCGGCAATGGCCCTTGGCTTTGCGCGCCCATTTTTCCGCGAAAGCAAAGCGAACAGTGCGGACGCCACAGGCACCGCCCGGCGGATTGCGATCCTCGTGGACACGAGCGCGAGCATGCGACGCGAAACGCTCTGGCAGCAGGCCCGCGACAAGGCGGAGGCGCTGCTGCGCTCGGCGACGCCGCTCGATACGGTGGCGCTTGTTGCATTCGATCGCACGTCGCGGGTGCTCGTGGATTCCGAACAGTGGCGCACGATGCCCCTCGATCAGCGGGTGCCCGGCGCTGTGCAGCGACTTTCGACGCAAAGCCCCGGATGGAGTGGGACGAATCTTGGCGCGGCGGTTTTGCAGGCGCTCGATTTGATCAGCGGTGCGCGGCAGTCGGCGTCGGCGCGCGGCGAGATTGTCGTCATCAGCGACATGCAGGAAGGTGCGCGGCTCGATGGATTGCAGGGCGTCGAGTGGCCTGCGAATGTCACGGTGAGATTCGAGTCCGTGACGGCGAAAAATCTCGGCAATGCCTCTGCGCAATGGCTCGTGGGCGGCGAGGAAAAGGATTCGCTGGGAGCGGATGGCGGGTTGCGCGTGCGTGTGAGCAATGCAGCGGAGGCGAAGTCCGATCGCTTCCGTCTCGTGTGGGGCGGTGCGAAGGAAGCGGCGCTCGACGTGTATGTCCCCGCAGGGCAGAGCCGCGTGGTCCGCGTGCCGAAGCTGCCGGAAGGAACGAGCAAGCTCGTGCTGACTGGCGATGACGTTGATTTCGATAACACGCTCTTTCTGCTTCCGCCGCAGCCGCGACATGTGCCGGTGATGTTCCTCGGTGCGGATGCGGATGACGACACGCGCGGTTCGCTGTTCTATCTGCGCCGTGCGTTTCAGCCGACGCCGCAGGAGATTTTCGAGATCACCGCACGGCGGGCGAATGAATCGGTCGCGGCGTTCGAGCTTCAACGGACGCAACTCGTCGTCCTCGGCGACGGTGCGACCGATGCACAAATCGCTGCCGCTCGGCAATTCGCACGCGACGGGCGTCTCGTGCTCGTGGCGATGACGTCAGCCGACAATGCGGCGATGCTGGGGCGGCTGCTTGATGTGCCGGACTTCACCGAACAGGAGGCAACGGTGAAGGACTATGCACTGCTCGCGCAGATTGATTTCCAGAGCCCGCTGTTCGCGCCATTTGCCGATCCGCGCTTCAGCGATTTTACGAAGATTCATTTCTGGCATCACCGCAGGCTCGATGCCGCGAAGCTGCCCGGAGCACAGGTGCTCGCGAGCTTCGACGATCGCGATCCGGCGGTGCTGCGCGTGCCACTTGGGAAAGGCGGCGTGATAGTGCTCACGAGCAGTTGGCGTCCGGCGGACAGCCAACTCGCGCTCTCCTCGAAATTTCTCCCGTTGATGCACGCGATTCTCGACGAAAGCGCAGGGCTGCCGCCCGCGCGCGCGCAGTATTTTGTCGGGGACGAAATCACGCTGCCGCCGGGCGCTCAGCCATTCACAATGCGCAAGCCCGACGGCATCGAGGTTTCCGTGGCAGCCGGTGGAAAATTCGCCGCCACCGACCAGCCTGGGATCTACACCGCGAATCCAGACGAGCTTCGATTTGTCGTGAACCTTGATCCTGAAGAGAGCCGCACGTCGCCGCTTGCGCGTGACCGATTCGCCGCACTGTCGTTGCCGATGGAGACGAAAGACGCGGTGGCGAGGGCGGCTGCGCGCATTCATTCTGCGGCGACGGAGGTGGAGCAACGGCAGAAATTGTGGCGCTGGCTCGTGCTCGCCGCAGTGATCTTCCTGCTGGTGGAAACGGCCATCGCTGCGAAACTTTCCGCAACCCGCCCCAACACCGGGGTCACACCATGACACTGCCCCTGCTCAAGTCTGCGCTGGAACCAGTCGTCCGGCGTCAGCGATTCCTCCGTCTCAC
>JBDSAR010000114.1:0-3788 GCA_039922035.1 Chthoniobacteraceae bacterium | reverse complement strand
GACGTGAAGCGTGGCGAGCAGTTGAAGTTCAATAAGATGGTGCTGCTCATCATGCAGGGAGGAACGCAGTTCGGTTCGTTCGATCCGGATGAGCCGGTCGTGCTCACGAATCCGGGCGCGGAGTTTCGGGACGAGGCGCGACCGGGCGCGATGATCATCGGCATGGACCGCACGCCGAAGGGTCGCATCTGGGGCTGCTGGACGGGCACGGGCGACAAGAAGGACGGCTACTTCCTGCTCGCCACGAGCGACGATGGCGGCGCGACTTGGTCGAAGCCGCGGCTGGCCGTGGGCGCAGTCACGTCGCCGGGCCAGCGGCTGAGCGGGGCGCTGGTGGGCAATCTGTGGACTGATCCGCGCGGTCGCTTGTGGCTGTTCTTTGATCAGCAGCTCGGTGATCCGGAGAAACGCATCACGAACTGGTTCATCCGCTGCGACAACCCGGACGCGGACGAGCCTGCGTGGTCGGAGCCCGTATGCTTTGCCGAAGGCTGCACGCTGAACAAGCCGACGGTGCTCAAGAACGGCGACTGGCTGCTGCCGGTGTCCGATTGGCACCAGAAGACGGCGCGCGTGTTTGCCTCCACCGACGAAGGGCGCTCGTGGAAGGAGCGCGGCAGCCTGCAGTTTCCCGATTGGGAATACGACGAGCACATGATGGTCGAGCTGCGCGATGGCCGGCTGTGGATGCTGGCGCGGACGAAGGGAAATCCGCATGAGAGCTTCTCGACAGACCAAGGCGCGACATGGAGCGAGCCAAAACCGTCCGCCATCCAGAATATCAACGCGCGATTTTTCCTCCGGCGGCTGGCGTCGGGAAAATTGTTGCTCGTGAAAAATGGCCCGCCCACCGAGCGGCTCATGAAGCGTTCGCACCTGTCGGCCTTTCTCTCCGATGACGATGGCAAGACGTGGAGCGGCGGCCTGCTGCTCGATGAACGCTCGTCGGTCTCGTATCCCGACGGCTTCCAGTCGCCGGATGGGCTCATCCACATCCTCTATGATTGGAATCGCCACACGGACGCCGAGATCCTCATGGCGAAATTCCGCGAGGAAGATGTGCTCGCGGGCAAAGTCGTCTCGCAGGACGCGAAACTCCTGATGCTCGCGAACAAGGCGACGCTGCCCCTTTCCGTCCGCCCCAGTTCCAAATGGGCCGCGCAGGCTGCGGCGGACGCGAAGCAGGATTTTTCCAGCATCCCTTACGACGGCATCACGCCGAACAAAATGGTGTGCGATACCACGCTGCGCGAATTGCCCGACGGCTCGTGGATTCTCTTCATGCTCGCGGGCGGCGACACCGAACCTTCGCCGCTGAACTACACCGGCGTCACGCGCAGCACCGACAAGGGCAAGACATGGACGCCGCTGGAACGCTTTGATGTCGGCTTTCCGCGCGAAGGCGCGACGATCGGCCAGGGCCCGACGGAACTCATGATCCTCGGGAAGCAGAGCACGCTCTTTTTTTCCACGCACGCGAAGCACTGGAACACGGGATGGCGCTCGTGGTTCCTCACCAGCGACGATTCGTTCAAGACTTGGAGCAAGCCGCAGGAAGTGCCGGGCCGGTTGAAGGAGCGCACGTTCATCCGGAAGCACATCGTCACGCGCGATGGGCGGATCATGATTCCTTTCCAGCACTACATCGGCCCCGATGACGAGCAGCAGAAAGCGCCGCTCGACCGTGCATTCACGAATCCGCGCAACGGCGTCCTCATCAGCGCCGACAACGGCAAGACGTGGACCGAGCACGGCAACATCCGTCTCACGGAAAAGGACCGCTACTTCGGCTGGGCGGAGAACGATCTCTTCGAGCATTCCGATGGAAGCATCAGCATGATCATCCGCGCTGACGGTCTCGGCGGCGTCCTCTACAAGGCCGAGAGCAAGGACGGCGGCAAGACGTGGCCCGAGTTCGCCAGTGTCACTGAGATTCCCAATCCCGGATCCAAGGCCACGCTCTACCCGCTCGGCGGCGACACCGTCGCGCTGCTGCACAATCCCAACAGCAAACATCGCAGCCCGATGGCACTCTGGATCAGCTTCGATGGCATGAAGACGTGGCCCTATCAGCGCGTTCTCCAGCGGTTCTCCGTGGATGGCCCGAAGGGCCGGATGAATTACCCGGACGGATTCATCAGCGAGGACAAGCAGTGGCTCCATTTCGCGTTCGATGACAACCGCCACCGAGCGGTGCATTACTCGGCGAAGCTGCCGCCGGTGAAATAGTCGCGCCACGGAATATGCAACGCTTCCTCAATTCCCTCACCGGCCTCTACCCGCTGTGGCTGGTGATCTTCGTCGCCGTCGCGCTCATTCATCCGCCGGCGTTCGCGTGGTTCTCCGGGCAATGGGTCGTGTGGGCGATGTCGGTCGTCATGCTTGGCATGGGCTTCACGCTTACCATCGAGGATTTCCGCCGCATCTTCCGCATGCCCGGCTCGCTCGCGCTCGGCTTCCTCGCGCACTACACGATCATGCCGCTCACCGGCTGGCTGCTTGCGCGTGTGCTGCATCTTGAGCCGGGCTTCGCCGTCGGTCTCATCCTCGTCGCGAGCTGCCCGTCCGGCACGGCGTCAAATGTCGTGAGCTACCTCGCCCGCGCCGATGTCGCGCTCGCCGTGGCCGTCACGCTCACCTCGACGCTGCTCGCCTTCATCATGACCCCGCTCTGGTGCCAGCAACTCGCCGGCCGCTACATCCCCGTGGACGCGTGGAAGCTCTGCCTCTCCACGCTGCAAGTCGCCGTCGCACCCGTGCTCATCGGCGTGCTGTGCAACTGGCGCTTCCCGCGCGCCGTCGCGAAAGCCGCGCGCTTCGGCCCCGGCGTCTCGGTCATCGCGATCATCCTCATCACCGCCGGCATCGTCGCGCTGAATGCCGAAGCCGTGAAAGCCAACGCAGCACGGCTCGCGATCGCCGCGGTAGCGCTGCACCTTGTCGGCTTCGCGCTCGGCTATGGCGTGGCCCGTCTGTTTCGCTATCCGCTCACCATCGCGCGCACGATTTCCATCGAGGTCGGGATGCAAAATGGCGGCCTCGCTGCCGTGCTAGCGCGGAAAAATTTCCCGCTCGATCCGCTCACCGCCGTCCCCGCCGTCTTCAGCGGAGTCGCGCAAAATCTCATCGGCAGCCTCATCGCCGCCTACTGGCGCGCACGACCTGTGGAGAAGGCCGCACTTCCCGCGGAATCCACGAGCCCTGCCGAGGTCGCTGGTGATTTGTGAACGCGATGATCGAGCATCCCCGTCGCAGCATCTATTATTGGAAATGCGATCGTCCCGCCGCATTTCACGGCACCGCCGAACGCACCGGGCGGCCAGAGATCGAGCAGCAGCTTCACGCTGAGCTTGCGCGACATTTTCACGGAGAGCCGCTCGCGCTTTCGCCCGCAGGCGGCCAAGGAAATCACATCACCTACCGCGCAACGATCGGTGAGACCGCTGCCTTCGTGCGCATCGAGGACGGCCCGGAGCGCGATGACTACATTGAGGTCGAGTCACACCTTCTCGACGAAGTCCGCGGACTCGGTTTGCCAACGCCGCGAGTGCTCGCGGTGGATGCGAGTCGCGCGCGGGTGCCCTTCGCATGGCAGGTGCTGGAAAATGTCCCGCACCCCGACCTGAACACGCATTTCAAAAACGGCATACTCGATGTCGCCGCTGTCGCGCACGAAATCGGCGCCGCCGTCGCGCGCTGGCAGACGATCCAACCAGCGGGATTCGGTCCCTTCGATACTGCAATGTTGCGGCACGAAGGGCGGCTTGAAGGATACCACACGAACTACG
>JBDSAR010000113.1:0-4462 GCA_039922035.1 Chthoniobacteraceae bacterium | reverse complement strand
CGGAAACCGGGAATCGTGTTTCAGGAATGGGGCAGGACGAAGGACGGCGAAATCGTCAACAGCTACAGGCTGATGAATTCGCACGGGATGAAGGCGCACATCATCTCGTGGGGCGCGACACTCGCGGGCCTCGAGGTGCCGGATCGCAACGGGAAGTCCGCGGATGTCACGCTCGGCTTCGATTCGCTCGCGGGCTACCTCGGGTCGCATCCATTCTTCGGCGTCATCGCAGGCCGCTATGCGAACCGGATCGCGAAGGGGAAATTCACCCTCGACGGAAAGGAATACACGCTCGCGACGAACAACGGTGCGAACCATCTGCACGGCGGCATCAAGGGATTCGACAAGAAGAACTGGCGCGGGAAACTCGAGCTCGGTGAGACGAAGGTGAGCTTTTTCCTGACGAGCCCGGACGGCGACGAGGGCTACCCCGGCACGCTGACCGCGATGGTGACCTACACGCTCACCGACGACGACACGCTGCGCATTGATTACGAGGCCACGACCGACAAGCCGACCGTGCTGAACCTCACCAACCATGCCTACTGGAATCTCGCGGGTGCGGGCGAAGGCGACATCCTCGGCCACGAACTCACGCTGCACGCCAGCAAGTTCACGCCCGTGGACGACGGCAGCATCCCGACGGGAAAAATCGCCCCCGTCGCCGGCGGGCCGATGGACTTCGCGAAGGCGAAGGCGATCGGCAAGGACTTCGCGAAAGTGGGCGGCACTCCCGGCGGCTACGATCACAACTTCGTGATCGATCAGGAAAAGCCCGGCGTGCTCTCCCCCGCCGCCGAAGTCCATGATCCGAAGAGCGGTCGCGTGATGACAGTAAGGACGACCGAACCCGGCGTGCAATTTTACACGGGCAACTACCTCGATGGCACGGTCACCGGCAAGGGCGGCAAGGCTTACCAAAAAAACTTCGGCCTGTGCCTGGAGACGCAGCACTTCCCCGACTCGCCGAACAAGCCGGAATTCCCCAGCACCGTGCTGCGCCCCGGCGCGAAGTACCGCAGCACGACCACTTACGCCTTCTCCGTGCGGTAACGCCCGCACTCGCCTCCGGGCCACGGTTCTTCTGCTCGGGATAACAAAGTTAGCCGTGGCTAAGTTTGTTGTTGCATGCTGTCTGCCGCTCACTAGAAGCACCCCATGCCCAATCCCCTTTCCGCCGCCAGTCTCGCCGCCCTCCTTTGCTTTCTGCCGCCCACCCTCGCCCGTGCGGACGAGAAGCCCGCGGACAAGTCGCACTACTCGCTTTTCTCGCCCGTGCCCGCGGCGCAGATGCGCGAGTTCGACACGGACCGGCCCGACAAGACGAACAGCCCGCACACGCTGGACGCGGGACACTTCCAGTTGGAGATGGACGCCTTCGCGTTCAGCCACGATCGCAACACCTCCGCGCGCGACTTCGTGCGGAACGACAACTGGACCTTTGCGAACGCGAACCTGCGCATCGGCCTCACGAACTGGCTGGACCTCCAGCTCCTCATCCCATTCTACCAGGTGAATCGCGACCACGATCTCGCCGCGGGCACCGTCGCGAAGCAGCAGGGTATCGGCGATCTCACGGTCGCGCTGAAGATGAACTTCTGGGGCAACGACGGCGGCAAGACCGCGGGGGCGCTGGGCTTTTTTGTAAAGGCCCCGACGGCGAATCACAATCTCGGCAACGGCCAGGTCGAGGGCGGGGCCGTGATTCTTCTCGGCGCGACCCTGCCCGGTGATTTCAATCTCAGCTTCAATACCGGCGTCAACGTCACTGCGAACGACACCGGCAGCGGGCATCACGCGGAGTTCATCAATTCCGTCTCCGTCTCCCGCAAAATCTTCGGCCCGCTCTCGGCCTACGCGGAATTCTGGACCGACATCAGCGTGCAGGCGCACGCGCCTGTGGCGGCCACGGTGGATGGCGGCTTCCTCCTCATGCTCGGGAAAAACGTGCAACTCGACACCGGCGTGAACCTCGGCGTCACGCGCACCGCGCCGGATGTGCAGACGTTCTTCGGCCTCACGGTGCGGTTCTGAAGTCACGGACTGAAAAATCAGGAGAGTAACGCGGAGGTGCGGAGGGATGAAGGGACGGAGCATCACGCAAATTCCATCTGCCTTTCTCCGCGTCTCTGCGTCTCTGCGTTTCAAAAAATGGAACCCATGCATCAGTGGATGCCCCCGGCGCGGCGCGGGAGTCCCCAGCCTGCGACCGCGTTGTCATTTGCGGCCCGCCCGTGTGCTGCTACTGTTGCCGTCCGACACCGCACACCCCCGCGCCGACTTTGAAACCCACCGCCACACTGACATCCTCCCGCAACGGCGCGTTCGCTTTTGGAAAAATCCGCCTCCCGCGTTTCGCCGGGATGCTCGTGCGCTGCGTCGCGCTGCTGCTCTGCGCGCTCGTGCCGCTGCACGGGCAGGAGATCAGGCCACAGCGCTATCCGGCGGGCACCAGCGTTCAGGATTTTCGGAAACTCAACGCGCAGCCTGCGGTGCGGAAGGAGGCCGTCGCCGACGCGGGCGATTCGTATCGCATGCCCGACGGGCGTGAAATCCGCCTGCTGCGCGCGACGGAGAGCGCGGCGGTGGCATTCACGACGAACGCGCAGCGCGACCGCGGACTCGCGGGCCTGAAGACGCGCAAGGAAATCCCCGCACACACGGAAGCGGCGCGCGCGCAATTCCGCAGAGGGAACAGCTTCCACATCGTGCGCGCGGAAAAGGCGGGCAGCGCAATGGACCCGAAGGCGCTGCAAGGCGAGCCCGCCGTCGCCTATGCGCGGCACGTGCTCATCGAGCCGAAGTCGCGCACGCGCATGATCACGACGGACGAAATCCTCGCGGCCTTCCCCGCGGACACGACGCCCGCGCAGTTGCGCGCGCTCGCCGGCGGCGCGGGCCTGCAGGTCGTCGCGCGCGCGGGCAACGCAACGCTCAACGCATGGCGTCTGCGGCTCGCGAATCCAAAGACCGGCGACCCGCTGCAGATCGCCCGCACCCTTTCGCAGGCAAAGGGCGTGCTCTGGGCGCAGCCGAATTTCCTCCGCGAAATCAAACACTGCTACACGCCGCCAAACCCGCTCTTCGGCACGCAGCAGGCCCTCAGCAATCTCGGCCTCAACCGCGCCACCGCGGGCGCGGACGTGAAAGCCACGACCGCGTGGGAAAGGACAACCGGCAGCAGCTCCATCGTCATCGCGATCATTGACGACGGCGTGGACATCTCACACCCCGGCCTGCGCATTTTCACAAATCCCGGCGAGTCCGGCGGCGGCAAGGAGACCAACACGCTCGACGATGACGGCAATGGCTTCGTGAACGACGTGCACGGATGGGACTTCGCGAACAACGACAACAACCCCGCGCCCATCGGCTTCAACGGCCACGGCACCGGCACCGCGGGCGTCGCAGCAGGGATCTTCAGCGCCGCGGCGAAGACCGCGGGCATCGCGGGCGGATGCACCGTCCTGCCCGTGAAGATCGCGGACGACACGGGCAACTTCACCACCGACGCGGCCATCGGCACGGCGATCATCTACGCCTCCACATTTGCCGACATCCTCAGCAACAGTTGGGGCGGTGGATCGGAGTCGCCGTTCATTGATGCGGCGATCGACTACGCCGTGGCACATGGGCGCGGCGGAAAAGGCTGCCCGGTATTTTTCGCCACAGGCAACTACGCGAGTCCGTGGCTCTCCGGCGGCGGACGCGCGCGGCTGTCCACCGCAGGTCTGAACGGCAGCTACTATTTCGGCTTTTACTACGGGAGAAATGCGACTGCCGACGGCGAGGAGACCGTGCGCATTGACAACGTGTGCGTGCTCGATGCGAACGGCTACACGCACAGGAACGACATCCTGTTCGACGAGGACTTCGAGGCGTTCTTCTCGTTCGGGCAGTTCATCCTCACGAATTCCGGCTGGTGGCAGGGACTCGCCAGCGCGGGCGTCAGCGCGTATTGGACGCCCGTGACGACGAACGCGATGAAAGGCACCGGCGGCATTTATTCCGCGGCCTCGCCACCGCTCGCAAATGGCCAGGCCTCCGTTCTAGTCACACCGCCCATCACCGTCACCGGCACAGAGACGCTCGCCTTCTCCCAGTCGTTCTCCTTCTCCGCGGATTCGGACTTCTACGTGCTGCTCTTCGACGGCCCCACCGGCGCATTCACCGGCCTTGCCTACGGCCCATGGAATGGCCCGCCGGACCCCAATTCGCCCGACTCACTCTACCCCGCAAGCTACGCAAAAACCATCGCCGTCGGCGCCGCGACCGACTGCGACCGGCGCAGCGACTACAGCGGCTACGCGGGGCATCTCGATTTCCTCGCGCCGAGCAATGGCGGATGGAACGACATCGCCACGCTCGACCCCGTGGGTGCCATCGGCTGGACGCCGGATGATTTCAAAATGAACTTCGGCGGCACCTCGTCCGCCACTCCCCTCGCCGCCGGCATCGCCGC
>JBDSAR010000112.1:0-5366 GCA_039922035.1 Chthoniobacteraceae bacterium | reverse complement strand
GATGCGATCCAGACCTTCGGCAAGGAGCCGCTCGCGTGCGACGCCGTTGCGCTCTCGCTCGCCGCACACAAGTTTTGCGGACCGAAAGGCGCGGGCCTGCTGCGTTTGCTCGGTGGGGTTTCGATCGAGCGGATCGCATTTGGCGGCAGCCACGAAAGTGATCGCCGGCCTGGAACCGAGAACGTCGCCGCCATCGTCGGCATGACTCGCGCGGCGGAAATCGCGGCAGCATCGGCCGGGGACGAACCGACGCGTCTCACCCCGCTCCGCGAGCAACTCTGGGAAGGCATCCGTGCGGCTTTTCCCCCCGCGATACGCAATAGCGATCCGGCGGGCTCGCTCGCGAACACGCTCAACGTGAGCTTTCCCGGATTCGACGGCGAGAGCCTGCTCATCAATCTCGATCTCGCGGGCATCTGCGCATCGAGCGGCTCGGCGTGCATGGTCGGCAGCATCCAACCTTCGCACGTCCTGCTCGCGATGGGCGTGCCGCGCGAAATCGCGCAGGCGACCGTGCGGTTTTCGCTCGGGAAAGGGACGACCCACGAAGAAATCGCCGAAGCCGTGCGTCGAATCAGCGGCATCTTTGCGCGCCTGCGGGAAACCGCACCGGTCGGCTGACGCATCTCGCTGTTTCGAACCCCCCGGTTTTTTCTCCACGTTAAAAACCGCTTATTTTTTCTAATGACGCGCGGCAAGGGAGATTCCCTCACCAAGCCCGCAGGCATTTCTGCTGCTTAAACTCAACTCCTGAACACCACCACACCATGAGCGACACCAAAATTGTAACCTGGAACGACGATCCTGCGCATTTCCGCAAGACGAGCCGTCGTGAATTTCTTTACGCCGGTCTCGCCGGTGGCATCGGATTGACGATGGGCGACCTCTTCAAACTTCGCGCCAATGAGACCGACAAATTCGAGGCGACCGCCGAGTCGCTCATCCACATCTACCTGCCCGGCGGCTGCGCGCACCAGGAGACGTGGGATCCGAAGCACCTTTCCCCGATCGAATACCGCGGGCCGCTCGGCACCGTGGACACGCCGATTCCCGGCGTGAAGCTCTCGCAGTATCTCGAGAAGACCGCGAAGATCGCCGACAAGCTCACGATCGTCCGCTCGATGACGCATGGCGAAGCGGCGCACGAGCGCGGCACGCACAACATGTTCACCGGCTACCGTCCGTCGCCCGCGATCCAGTATCCGTCCTTCGGCTCGGTCATCAGCCACGAACTCGGCTCGCGCAACAGCCTGCCGCCGTATGTCTGCGTGCCGAACCAGCCGAATGAATTCGCCGGCACCGGCTACCTCAGCAGCGCCTATGGGCCGTTCAGCCTCGGCGGCGACCCGGCCGCGGCGGGCTTCTCCGTGCGCGATCTGAACATGAGCAAGGGTCTCACGACCGAGCGCTTCGACCGCCGCCGCAGCATCCTCAGCACGGTGGACGATCATTTCCGCACGCTGGAAAAGAGCGACGCTCTCACCGCGATGGATGGCTTCTACCAGGCCGCCTACTCGCTCGTCTCCAGCCCGCAGGCCCGCGAAGCATTCAATCTCGCCGCCGAACCTCAGAAGATCCGCGAGGAGTACGGCATGCACGACGCCGGCCAGCGCATGCTCATGGCACGTCGCATGGTCGAGTCGGGCGTCCGTCTCGTCAGCCTCACCTACGGTGGCTGGGACATGCACGCTGGCATCTCGAACTCCATGCAGCGCACGCTGCCGAAGTTCGACCAGGCCTTCGCTGCACTCATTAACGATCTCGACCGTCGCGGAATGCTTGAGAAGACGCTCGTCATGGTCAGCTCCGAATTCGGCCGCACGCCGAAGATCAACAAGGACGCCGGACGCGACCACTGGCCGAAAGTCTTTTCGGTCGCCTTCGCCGGCGGCGGCTTCAAGCGTGGCTACGTCCACGGCTCCTCGGATCCGACCGGCGGCGAACCCGCTGAGGACGGCCTCACCGTCGAGAACATGGCCACGACCGTCTATCGCTGCCTCGGCATCAACGCCGACAAGCGCCTCATGGCCCCCGGCAACCGCCCGATCGACATCGTCCGCGGCGGCACCGTCGTTCAGGAGCTGCTCGCCTAAGCCGGCAGACAGCGAAAAAATTCACGACCGCCGTCACTGGGTAACCGGTGGCGGCGGTTTGCTTTTTGAGCGGAAATTGGTCGTCGTGGATTGGGCCACGCGCAAAGACATGAGGGCGTAAATTTATCCCGACTAATCCTATCAACTTTGCGCCTTTGCGCGGGACACATTCTTCGCGCTTCATCAGAGGTAAATTGCAGTCTGGGAAAAGAAATTTAAAAGTTCCGCTTGATTCCAGATTTATCTTATCCCATGTAATCCAGTCTGATTTAGATGAAACTCTCCAAAAAAGGCGAATATGCACTCCGGGCCCTGCTCGACCTCGCGATGGCGCAGGCGCTCGACCGCACCCTCGTGCCGCTCAGCGCGCTCGCCGAGGCGCAAAAGATGCCCGCCACTTTCCTGGAGCAAATCCTCGCCCAACTCCGCCAGGCCGGAATCCTCTCCAGCACCCGCGGCAAATACGGCGGCTACTCGCTCGCCCGCCCGGCCTCGGAAATCCACATCGGCGAAATCGTCCGGCAGATTGACGGCCCGCTCGCCCCCATCGGCTGCGCGAGCGTGACGGCCTACGAACGCTGCTCCTGCCCCGACGAGGAGCACTGCGGCCTGCGCCTCGTCATGATGGATGTGCGCAACGCCATCTCGAACGTGCTCGACCGTTACACCCTCGCCCAGCTCGCGGAAGTCACGCTCCAGCACCTCCGTCGCGACGGAATGGTGCCGAAGGTCGTCGAACTCGTCCGCCACCTCGATCTCTCCACGCGCGCCAAAGTCGCCGCGCAAACGCCACCACCACCCATGGAGCCGGAGTTTTGCATCTGAAAAACGCGCACACGCGACGACGGCCGCACGGCACTCGCAGGCGCACCCAACACCAAACCAATGAACATTCTCCGCCGCCACTTCATCCTCACTTCCGCCTTCGCCGCCGCCGCGCTCCTCGCCGGCTGCGACAAAAAATCCGCCGACAGTGCGAACGTGCTGCGCGTCGGCTTTTTCCCGAATATCACGCATGCGCAGGGGCTCGTCGGCTACCACGAGACACAGACGAAAGGCGCGCAAGGATGGTTCGAGTCGCGGACAGGCGTGAAGATCGAATGGTATCCCTTCAACGCCGGCCCGAGCGCGATCGAGGCGCTGCTCACTGGCTCGATTGACGTGACCTACGTCGGCCCGAACCCCGTTATCAACGGCTACACGCGCACGAAAGGCGCGGACATCCGCGTGCTCTCCGGCGCGGCGCGTGGCGGTGCGGCGCTCGTCATCCACAAAGGTTCGCCGCTCAAGGCGCCCGCCGATTTCCGCGGCAAGAAGATCGCGTCCCCGCAGCTCGGCGGCACGCAGGATGTCGCAGCGCGCGCCTGGCTCACCGCGGGCGGTCTCGCGATCACGCAGCGCGGCGGCGATGCGAATGTGATCCCGACGGCGAATCCTGATCAGCTCGACCTTTTCAAGCGCGGCGACCTCGATGCCGTGTGGACCGTCGAGCCGTGGGTCTCGCGCCTCGAACTGGAGGCCGATGCGGAAATTCTCGTCGAGCAAAAGGAAGTGCTCACCACGGTCGTCGCGACCAGCAACAAGGCGCTCACTGGCAAAGCCGAACTGCTGAAAAAATTCACCGCCGCGCACGAGGAACTCACCAAGAAAGTCGCCGCCGAGCCGGACTGGGCGAAGCCCGCCGTCGCCGCCGCGCTGCAAAAGGCCACGAGCAAGGCGATCCCCGCCACGCTGCTCGACCACGCATGGGCGCGCCTCACTTTCACCACCGACGCGCTGCCCGCGGACTTCACGGCGATGCAGAAGGACGCCAAATCCGTCGGCCTGTTGCCGGAGGAAGCCGACCTCGGAAAGCTCTTCGCCAAGCCCTGAACTTCAGCCTTCAGCCTTCCTACTTCGCCATGAGCCTCGCATCCGAACTCGCCCTCCCGCCGCCATCGAAAATCCGGCTCGCGGGCGTGAGCAAAAACTTCACGACCAAGCGCGGCACCGTCCACGCGCTCGATGACATCAACCTCGAAATCGGCGAGGGGGAATTCGTTTGCTTCGTCGGCCCGAGCGGCTGCGGCAAGAGCACGCTGCTGCGCATCGTCGCGGCGCTGGAACGAAACTTCACCGGCACCGCCGAGGTGAACGGCAAGATGATCACCGAGCCCGGACGCGACCGCACGGTGATGTTCCAGGAGCACGCGCTTTTCCCGTGGCTGGATGTGATCGGCAACGTGCTCTTCGGACTGAAACTCAAACCCGACCTGAGCAACAAGGATCGCCTCGAAGTCGCGCGCTACTACCTGCATCTCGTCGGGCTCGACGGCTTCGAGCACGCGAACATCCACGAGCTGAGCGGCGGCATGAAGCAGCGCGTCGCCCTCGCCCGCGCGCTGGCGCCGAACCCGCGCGTACTGCTCATGGACGAGCCCTTTGCCTCGCTCGACGCCATGACGCGCGAGCAGCTCTACGGCGATTTGCAGAAAATCCACGCAGCGCGCAAAAAGACGATCCTCTTCGTCACGCACAACGTCCGCGAGGCCGTCTGCCTCGGCGATCGCGTGATCCTTTTCTCCCCGCGACCGGGCCGTATCCGCAAAGAGTTCAGGATCGATCTGCCTCGCCCGCGTGAATTCAACGACGTGGCTATGGCCTCCCGCGCCGCCGAGATCACCGGCGAACTCAAGACCATCCTCGCACCCGCCGCCGCATGAGCACGCTGGAAAAGACCGACACATTCCCGAAGATTTCCCTCCCCGAACCGACGCCCGCCGCCACCCGACCAACCAGAGCTGCGACACGTCCGCAACTGCCATCCAACATGAAACAATTTCTCGCTGCCTCGGCCTTCTTCGCCGTGCTCCTCGGCGCGTGGGAATACGCCGCACGCCACAGCGGTGCTTCCTCACTGCTCCTGCCCGCACCCACCGCCGTCTGGCAATATCTCATCGGTGCCGCCAAGGACGGCACGCTCAACGAAGCCATCCTCGTGACGATGAAGCGGCTCTTCCTCGGCTACCTGGCCGGCATCGGCATTGGCATCCCGCTCGGCATGCTCACGGCGCGCTTCAAATTCCTGCACAACACCGTCGGCACGATCGCGCTCGGCCTGCAGACGCTGCCGAGCGTGTGCTGGGTGCCGCTCGCGCTCATGTGGTTTGGGCAGACGGAAACTGCGATGCTTTTCATCGTCGTCATGGGCACCGTGTGGGCCGTCCTCCTCGCGACGAATCACGGCCTCCGGCAAATCCCGCCGCTCTATCGCGAGGCCGCCGCCACGATGGG
>JBDSAR010000111.1:0-8176 GCA_039922035.1 Chthoniobacteraceae bacterium | reverse complement strand
TCGCGAAAATCAAAGCCGCCGTGGAGAAGCACAAGGCCACGGTGAAGCCGGTGAAGAACCAGCTCATCGAGACAGTGGCGAAGTAGGCGGATTCACCACAAAGGCACGAAGCTCTCAAAGAAGAAGGCGGGGAATGACGCCGGCAAATGGGTGCGGCGGTGCCGTCAGCCCGCACTATTTTTTGAACCACGGAGGACACGGAGAGCACGGCAATGCGTTACCTCCATGCTCTCCGTGTCCTCCGTGGTTCAATCATGTATCCCACATTCAAAATGCGGTACAGCTGCTGTCTGGTTCTTCGTATCCTTCGTGCCTTGGTGGTGAATCCGCCCATCCTAACGCAGCACCTCAATTGATCCCGCCCTCGCGGAAGAATACGCTTCCCTCCCGTCTGCGCGGACGTGAGCATCGCGCAAACCTCAACCCCTACCCTCACCATGTCCTCCAAGACCCGTCGTGAATTCGTCCAGCTCGCCCTCGCCTCGCTCCCCGCAGCCGGCCTCCTCTCCATCCCCTCGCGCCTCAGCGCCGCCGACGCGAAGCCGAACTCCAAAGTCGCCGGCGTGCAGATCGGCATGAACGTCCCTTACAGCTTCGGTCCAGTCACCGACGGCGATGAGATCCTGAAGACCTGCGTGCAACTCGGCCTCAGCGGCGTGGAGCTGCGCGCCCAGCCCGTCGAGGTCTTCATGGGCGCGCCGAAGGATCTCATTTATCCCCCGAAGAAAGACAAGAACGCACCGAAGACCGAAGCCCCCAAGGCCGAAAGCACAGCGCCAAAGACCACGATGAAAGAATGGCGCAAGACCGCCCCGATGGATCGCGCGAAGGAATTCCGCGCGAAGTGGGAAGCCGCCGGCGTGCTCATCGAGATCGTGAAAGTGGACGGCATCTTCAAGATGTCCGACGAGGAATTGGACTACGCATTCACCCTCGCCAAGACGCTCGGTGGCCGCGCCATCTCCTCCGAGATCTCGCACACCGAGGCGGAGCTGAAACGCGTCGGGCAATTTGCCGACAAGCACCAGCTCATGGTCGGCTACCACGGCCACGCGACGACGAAGCCCGAGCACTGGGAGGCCGCCTTTGCCCTCGCAAAATTCAACGGCGCGAATGTGGACCTCGGACACTTCGTCGCGGGCAACAACACCTCCCCCGTTCCATTCCTGAAAAAGTACCACGACCGCATCACGCACGTGCATGTGAAGGACCGGAAGTTCAACAACGGCGGCAACACCCCGCTCGGCGAAGGCGACACGCCCATCGCCGAAGTCCTCCGCCTCATCCGCGACAAGAAGTGGAACATCCAGGCCACGATCGAATTCGAATACAAGGTTCCCGAAGGCTCCGACAGGATGAAGGAACTTGCCCGCACGATCGAATTCTGCCGCAAAGCCCTCGCCTCCTGACGCCCTCCGCCGATGAGGGCCAAAGGCCCGGCGACAAGCCAGCCCAGGGCAACGCCCTGGGTCAATCGCCACCCGAGAGCAAAGCCCTGAAAGGGCGGCTCCATTTTTGTCGCGCCCCTTCAGGGCCTTGATTCGTTTTTTGCCCATACCCCAGGGCGTTGCCCTAGGCTGGCACGGTTCGCACCGTTGGTGCTAAAAAGGCAGCACCTCTCCGCCAGCGGGATCCTTACAACGCAGGCAGCACCTTGTATCGCGACTCGATGAACGTCTCGCGATTCTCCGCCGTATCCCCCAGCTTCTCCGCAGCCAGCCACGCGCGGTAGTGCTCCCGGTGAATCACCGCATGCTCCGTCCGCGCACCCCGTTCGCGCGCCAGCTTCGACAGCGCCATCGTGAATGCCTTCTGCGAAAGCAGGTCGCGTCCCGGATGGAAAAAATCGCAGTCCGATTCGTTTTCGAAATCCACCAGCACGAGCGACATCCCGGTCATGTCCGCAGGCAGCCCCCGCTGCTCCAGCCAAGCTTGGACAAATGCATTCACGTCTTGCCAGTTCATGACTGCGAGTGATGAGACCGCGCGCGCACGGGTGCAAGCGCGCGTGCAAGCGACGGATTTCGCGCGAGCCGCTTACCGCTCCTGCGACGATGGCGGGTGGGCCGGCCACTTCGCGAGGGACGGGGCGCGGAAGCGGGTCATGCATTCGAGGAGCGCGATGGCATCGGTCTCGACGAGCAGGGATTCGAGATGGGCGTCGCGCATGAATCGTTCGGCAGTGGCATGCCGCAGAAAGGTGAGCAGGTGATCGTAGAAACCGGCGACATTCAGGAGGCCGACAGGCTTGTCGTGGAAGCCGAGCTGCAGCCATGTGAAGGTCTCGAACAATTCCTCCAGCGTACCGATGCCGCCGGGCAGCGCGACGAAGCCGTCGCTGAGGTCGGCCATGAGCTGCTTGCGTTCGTGCATGGAGGCGGTGACGTGCAGCTTCGTCACGCCGGTGTGGCCGAGTTCCTTGTCCATCAGCGCGCCCGGAATGACGCCGATGACTTCGCCTCCCGCGCGCAAAGCCGCGTCGGCGACGATGCCCATGAGGCCGACATTTCCGCCGCCGTACACGAGGCCGACGCTGCGTGTGGCAAGCAGCGCGCCGAGATTTTCCGCGGCCTCGCGATGGGCAGGGTTCGCTCCGGGGGAGGAGCCGCAATAGACGCAGATGCGTTTCATTTTTTCCGCGCGGGCTCTGCGCCTGCCGTTGCGAATGCCTCGGGCGGCGGAAGATTCCACGCCTTCCATTTCGCCGCGTATTCCTCGCGCGGGAGCAGCGCGAAATGCGGCTTCGCATCCGCACGCAACCAGCGCATGAGCGCGACGAGGTCCGGCTCAGCCATCACCGTGCAGCCCACACTGCCCTTGTGCGGTGCGCGGCGCAGGTGGAGGAAAATGGCGCTGCCCATTCCCGGCACCGCGGGGTCGGCGTTGTGCCGGATCTCGACGAGCCAGCGGTAGGCGAAGTCGCCTGGCCTCATGCGCTGCTTGGCATACCACGGGGGCGGGTTCTTCGGGTCCACAACGACGTGCTGGTTGTACTGGGGGTGGGCCGAGTCATCAATCCAGCAGTCCGCGGCGGTGACGCGGTGGAACGGGTAGTCGCTCCCCGGCGGCAGGGCGCTGTCGTACGTGTAAACCGTGCCGATACGGAAGACGCCCGCCGGAGAACGCCCGTCATTCTCCACCTTGCGCAATCCCCTTTCCTCCTGCCCATGGACACCGGAGCCCCACGCGAGGCCGCGCTTGCCGTAGAGCACCGTCCACGGTTTTCCGACGGCCTTCCATTCGCCACCCACGCGCTCGAAGCGCTGCGCGGGGCCTTCGAAGGCGTCCCACGACGGTGCGATGGCGACGACGAGCTGGCGGACACCGTCGAGTTCCGCGGCATGGGTGGCGCAGCAAAAAAGAAGCAGGATGAGGAAGCACGCGCTGTGCACGATGGCGGATGTTTTTCCGTTCCGGGCGCGCGCCGTGCTTTGCACAGCACAGCCCATGTCTCGCCCGACACGCCTGCTTTCGATTTTCGTGATCATGCTGGGAACCTTCGTGTCCTACTGGCCCGCGATGCGCAACAGCTTCGTATGGGATGACACCGCGCTCGTGCTGCGCGACCCGCTCATCCGCTCGTGGCGGCTCGCGCCGGATGCATTCCGCGAGTTTCTTTTCCTCGATGCGACGGCGAGCAACTTCTACCGGCCGCTGCAACGGCTCACGTACACCGCCGACTACGCGCTGTGGGGGATCGAGCGTTCCGGCAAAGCAAGCTCCAAGGAAAAGACCGGCGCGCCCGACACCGGCGATCATGCGGATACCGCAGCGGTGCAAGATGCGGCGCAGCCCGGCTGGCACTTCACCAGCGTGCTCACGCACGCACTCGCGGCGCTCGCACTGTGGTGGCTGCTCTGCGTGTGGTTCGGCGCGAATGCGAGATGGTGGCCGCTCGCCGGCGCGCTCGCGTGGGCGCTGCATCCGCTGCACACGAGTGCCGTGACCTACGTGAGCGGGCGCGCGGACCCGCTCGCTGCGATCTTCATATTCTCCGGCCTCGCGCTCGTGGCAAAGGCGCATGCGCGCGGGGCATTCGTGCCCGGCGATCGTCCGGCGGCGCGCGGGCTGATCATCGCCGCCGTGTGTGCGCTCCTCGCACTGCTCTCGAAGGAAAACGGCGTCGCCCTGCTCATGCTGTGGCTCGTGTGGGTGCTCGTCCGCGCGCGGCGCGATCCGCACGGATGGCTGTCGTGGATCGCAGCCGCGACGATCGCGGGCGGGGCGTATTTTGCGCTGCGGATCACCGCCGGGCACACATCACCGCCCGCACCTGCCGAGAATGCCCCGTGGCAGGTGCGCCCAATTCTCGTCGCGCGCGCGCTTGCCGAATACACGACGCTTTTCCTCGCACCGCACTCGCTCCACATGGAGCGGGATGTCTCGACGAATCCCGTCAGTGCCTCGAACAATCCCGTCGGCGATTACGCTGCGAATCTGCGAAATGGAAGGATGCGTGAGGCGCAAACACTCGGCGGCCTCTTCATCGCCGCGGGTCTCGTGTGGTGGTGGCGTCGCGCACGCAGGACCGCACCGGATGCAGCGCTCGCGCTCGCCTGCGCGGCGGTGACCTGGCTGCCGGTGAGCAATGCGATCCCGCTGAACGCGACCGTCGCCGAGCACTGGCTCTACGTGCCGAGCGCCTTTCTCCTCGCCGCGATCCTTTTCACCGCACGCGCGCTCGCACCGGCGCATGCGAAATCTTTTGCGCTACTGCGACCGGTCGCCGCGTTGTGGCTCGTGTTTCTCGCCGTGGAGACGTGGCGCCAGCAGGACTACTGGCGCGACCAGCGCACGTTTGTCACCGCGACTGCGACGCGCTCGGGGAATGGCGTGCGAATGATGATCAACCTCGGCCAACTCGCGATGCAGGACGGCAATCCCGATGAGGCACTCGCGCTTTTCCGCGACGCGGCGAGGCTCGAACCGAATCTCGCCATCGCACATTTCAACATCGCGACGGTCGCGCTGCAAAGGAAGGACTACGACACCACGCTCGCCGAGCTGAAGCTCGCGGAAAGGTCGCCGCTTTTCCGGTCGGAGATTGACGTGATTCGTGCCTCGATCGATCAGGCGCGGACTGGAAAACCACGGTTCGACCTGCTGGCCAGCGCAGCAAGCAGCGCCGGGCGCAACTGGTCCATCGCACGGCGCTATCCCATCGCATTGCTCGTCGCCGGAAAAACGGCGCGGGCGTACGAGGACGTGCTGCGGCAGCTCACCGGGCACCCCTTCCGCGCAGAGTCGTGGCATTTCCTCGGCCAGATCGCGGATCAGATGCAGCAGCCCGCCGTCGCCGCGCGCGCCTATGCAGAAGCCGCCGACCGCGACGTGCGCGACGACTTCAGCCGCGCACGGCTGCGCGAATTGCGCGCGTCGTTCTAGCCGCTCGGGAGACGCTCCGGCGGCCGTGCTTTCCTCCGCCAGTGCAGGCAGAAATGGACGCCTGCCGGGAAACCGTTCGACTTCGCCGGACGTAGTGCATACGGAAAAAGCCAATGTTCACCAAGCCAGACAGCGCGCTCGTCATCGCCGGACACGGCTCGACACTGAATCCTGATTCAAGTGGTCCGACGTTGAATCTCGCCGAGGAAATCCGCAGACGCGGCATCTTCGGCGAGGTGCATTGCGCGTTCTGGAAAGAAGAGCCGAGCCTCCGGCAGATCCTGCATTGCGTGGATCGCGAGGAGGTTTATGTGGTGCCGAATTTCATCAGCGAAGGCTACTTCACAAACACCGTCATCCCGCGCGAACTTCAACTCGGCGATGCGTTCACGCGTGTCGGACGGCATGCGGTGAAATACTGCGAGCCGGCGGGAAATCATTCGCGCATGACGGAGCTGCTGCTGAAGCGCGCCGCGGAGATTGCACCCGGCGTGCCGCCGGAAAAGACGACTCTTTTCATCGTCGGCCACGGCACGAATCTGAATGAGAACTCCGCCGTCGCCGCGAAGCGCGAGGTGGATTGCATCGCGGCACTCGGGCGCTATCGAGAGGTACAGAGCGCCTACATGGAGGAGGCGCCGCTCATCTCGGATTGGGACAAGCTCGCGACGAGCCCGAATGTCGTCGTCGTGCCGTTCTTCATCTCGGACGGGCTGCACAGCTATGAGGACATCCCGGTGCTGCTCGGCATCACTCCGGAATCGCCCGGTGCGGCAAGCGCGAACGTCGCGAACGTCTTTGCCAAGAATCCCTATCACCTGCGCGGACGGACGCTGTACTACGCGAGTTCCATCGGAACGGAGGCGGGTTTTGCCGACGTGATCCTTGACCAGGTGGCGGCATTCGATGCAAGCCACGCCGCGTGATGCGCGACACAACTCAGGAACTCGAACACTGGCTGCGGGCCGGAGGGAGACGCGTCGGGCAAATTCTCATCGCACCGGCTGGCGAGGGCTGGGAGCTGCGGCACACCGATGACGCGGGGCGCGAGGATCTCACGGTTTTTTCAAAATGGGAGGACGCACGCGCGATCTCGAACCTCGATGATGCCGGCGCATTCCGCCCGCTGAAGACCGCGCCGAGCCTGCGCCACGGCTGGCGGCTCGTGCTGCCGGATGCGCATTCGGTGCGGCTCTCGCTCGAATATTTCTACCCTGCGATGCTCGGCGTGTGGCTCGCGCACCGCGATGGCGAAGTGAAACCTGTCGATCTGAATCACACGCTCGGGCGGCAGACGGGCATGTATCGCATCACGCAAAAGCTCACGCACGAGCAGGCGCAGCGGCTCATCGCGAAGCAGTGCCGCAGCAACGGCGGCTGCCTGAAGACGATCCTGTGGCAGATCAGCCAGGGCATCTGCGTGCCGCTTCTGCCGCCGGAGAAATTCCGCGCGGATGCCACGGCCGCCGACACGATGCCGCTGCTCTGCCAGGAGGCGTGCAATTTTCTCGTCGCCGCGGCGCGCAAGATGGTGAAGGACGAATCGCCCGCCGTGCCGCCCACGCCATGATCCTCCGCGCACGCAGCGTCATCCCCGTCAGTGCGGCTCCGATTGCGGACGGCGCCGTCGTCGTCACCGGCAACACGATTGCCGCCGTCGGGCCTTTCGCGGAAATCCGCGCCGCGCACACCGGCGAGGTGACGGACCTCGGCGAGCAGGTGCTGATGCCGGGACTCGTGAACGCGCACTGCCACCTCGACTACTCGATGATGCGGCGGGCGATCCAGCCGCAGCGCAGTTTCACGGAATGGATCGGGCGCATCAATGCGCTCAAGCGCAGCCTCGGCCCGGACGACTACCGCGCCGCGATCCAGCGTGGCCTTGCCGAACTGCGTCGCTGGGGCACGACGGCTGTCGCGAACATCGAATCATTTCCCGAAATCCTGAACGACCCGCCCGCGAGCCCGCTGCGGACCTGGTGGTTTCTCGAGATGATTGATGTGCGCCATCAGGTGCCGAGCGAGGAAGTGTCGGGCGGGATGCTCGCATTCTTCGAGTCGTGCGCCGCGGGGCGTGGCGGCTTCGGGCTGAGCCCGCATGCGCCGTACACCGCATCGGGGCCACTCTATGAAATCGTGACGGAGACTGCGAAAAAATTCGACATGCCCGTGATGACGCACGTCGCCGAGTCGCGCGAGGAATGGGAGATGTTCCGCCACGCTCGCGGTGAGCTGTACGAATTCATGCTGCGCCTCGGGCGCTGGATGGAGGACTGCCAGGACGGGCGGACGCCGCTTGCGCATCTTTTTCATCACACCGGCTTCGGCCCGCGCTGGATCCTGTCGCACATGAATGAACTCGACGAATCGGATCTCACTCTGCTCGCGAGCATCCCGCGCGCGGACCGCCCGAGCATCGTCCACTGCCCCGGCAGCCATCGCTATTTCCGTCACGCACCGTTCCGCCTCGCGAAACTGCTCGAACTGCGCATGAATATCTGCCTCGGCACGGACAGCCTCGCGAGCACGTATTCGCTCTCCATGTTCGACGAGATGCGCATCCTCTCCGACCGCGAGCAGTGGCTGCACCCGGCCGATGTCGTCGCCATGGCCACGCTGAACGGCGCGCGCGCACTGGGCCTCGATGCCGGGAAAATCGAGCCCGGCGCACTCGCGGACTTGATTGCGTTCCCACACGATGCGACGATGCGCGACATCCACGCTGCCGTGATCGCGAACCGTGAACCCGTCGCGTGGATGATGATTGATGGCCAAATTCTCAATCCATAAC
>JBDSAR010000110.1:0-2527 GCA_039922035.1 Chthoniobacteraceae bacterium | reverse complement strand
GGCGTGTCGAGGGCGACGTGCTTCAGGAATTCCTCCCACTGGATTTTGAAGGCGTTGTCGTAGGTCGTCGTGTCGGGCACTTCCTGCCAGCCGTCGAAGAAGTTGATGGGCTGATCGACGTCCGGGTTCCACGTCGGGCGCGGCGTGGTGCCGGCGCTTTGCACCCAGCATTTGCGCAGGCCGACAATGGCGCTGCCATGCGTGCCGTCCACTTGCATGGTGAGCAGGTCGTCGCGGCGCACGCGGACGGTCCAGGAGCTGTTGAACTGGCACACGACTCCGCCTTCGCACTCGAACGTGGCGTAGCACGAGTCGTCGCTGGTGCAGTCGTAGGCTTTGCCGCGTTCGTCGAGGCGCTTCGGAATGTGCGTGGCTCCGAGGCAGCTCACCGCGCGCACTTTGCCGAAGAGATTGTCGATCACGTAGCGCCAGTGACAGAGCATATCCACGATGATGCCGCCGCCGTCCTGCTTGCGGTAATTCCACGACGGGCGCTGCGCGGGCTGGTCGCCATCCTCGCCGGTGAAGACCCAGTAGCCGAATTCGCCGCGCACGCTGAGGATGCGTCCGAAGAAACCCTGATCGCGCAGCGTGCGGAACTTGCGGATGCCCGAGAGCCACAGCTTGTCCTGCACACAGCCGTTCTTCACGCCGGCGTCCTCGCAGAGCTTGGCAAGGCGCAGCGCCTCGCTCGTCTCGACGGCGGTAGGCTTCTCGCAATAGATGGCCTTCTTCGCCTTCACAGCCTTCTCGATGAAGCCCGCGCGTTGCAGCGTGCCGCTGGCGTCGAAGAAAATCTCGTCATCGGGATTCGCCAGCGCTGCATCGAGGTCGGTGGTGAAACGGCTCACGCCAGTGCGCTCGGCGAGGGCCTTCAGCTTGTCGTGATTGCGCCCCGTGAGGATCGGGTCCGGCATGAGGATGAGATCGTCGCTCACCTTCAGCCCGCCCTGATCGCGGATCGCTTTGATGGAGCGGATGAGGTGCTGGTTCGTGCCCATGCGTCCGGTGACGCCGTTCATGATGATGCCGATGCGTTTTGTTTTCATGGAAATCGAGGAGTGGTGAGAGGTTGGTGAACTACGCGGTCTCGGCTGGCTTCTCCGTGCATTGCGGCCATGCGCCTTGCGGCAGAGCCGGCGCATCCACGCCCGCCTTTGGCAAGGTGCCTGCAAGTTCCTGCCGCCAATGAGCCACATCGCCGGAAGGCCCGTAGCAGTAGATCATCCGCAGCGGCGTGTCGCCGAGGTTCGTGAGCTGGTGGAAGACGCCCGGCGGAATATAGACAGTCTGCCCCGTGGAGACGGTCTGCCGCTCTTCCCCGAGGCACATCTCGCCGGTGCCCTCGACGATGAAATAGACCTCCTCCTGCTCTTGGTTGTGCCACGGCACCTGGCCGCCTTTGGGATCGAGCGTGACATTGCCCAGCGCAAAGTTGGTCGCCTGGACGGGCGCGACGCCACCGACGAGGTTTTGCGTTCTGCGCCGCGCGGGGTAGCGCCGGCCTTCGATTTTATTGAGGTCTGAGATGGTCATGTCGTTGATCGGGATGCTTAGGTGAGGGCGATGGAACCCTATTTTTGGCGGCTGGTAAAACTGTGCTTTCCAATCATCATCGCCGGAAAACCCGATGGAACTCTATCAGCTCGAATACTTCCTCGAAGCCGCCCGCCAGCGGAACTTCACCCGCGCCGCCGCGCGACTGCACCTCGCGCAGGCCGCGCTCAGCGAGCAGATGCGCAACCTCGAGAGCGAACTCGGCACGCCGCTGTTCCATCGCGGACGCCGTGAGACGGTGCTCACTGCCGCCGGTGAAACTTTGCGCCAGCACGCCGAGGCCCTGATCGAGCGAGCCGTCTCCGCGCGGCAGGCCGTGCAGGACGTCGTCGGACTGCGCGGCGGTCGGCTCACCATCGGCGCGATCCCATCGGTCAGCGCCTGCGTGCTGCCCGCCGCCATTGCCGCATTTCGCAAACAGCACCCGCTCGTCGAACTCGCGCTCTTTGAAGGCACCTCCGAAGCCGTCGCGCAGATGGTCGAGAACGGGCGAGTCGAATTCGGCATCGTCCAGCTTCCCACCGTCGGTGGCGACTTCGACGAACACGTCCTTTTCACCGAGCCCTTCGTGCTCCTCGTCGCCAAAACGCATCCCACCGCGAAGCAACGCAGCATCAGCCTCGCAAAACTCGCGCACGAGCCCTTCGTCTTTTACAAGGGCCGCGCACGCGACACTGCGCTCGCCGCGTGTCGCGCCGCCGGATTCGAGCCGCGCATCGCGTGCGAGAGCAGCGAGCTGGAGACGATCCGTTCCCTCGTAGCCGCCGGCCTCGGCGTCGCCATCCTTCCTCAACTCGCCACCCGTCAGCCTGCCGCAAACTGCATCGCCATTCGTCTGCATGGCGACCGCATTGAACGGCAAGTCGCGGTGATCAACCGCTCCGGGCACACTGCGTCACCGAGTGCCGCAGTCTTTCGGAAGTTGCTCGCAGCAGCACCAGCGAATTTGACTCCGCACGCCACCCCATCG
>JBDSAR010000109.1:0-2740 GCA_039922035.1 Chthoniobacteraceae bacterium | reverse complement strand
TCGCGCAGATGATGCGATCGGCGATGGCCATCGCATCGGCGTATCCGTCGCTGAACCGCGACCTGCTCGCCGCGGGCGTGCTTTTCCACGACTGCGGAAAGCTGTGGGAAAACCAGATGCCGGTGGACGGCTTCATGATGCCGTTCGACGAGCGTGGCGAACTGCTCGGGCACATCACCATCGGCATCGAGGTGGTGAACACGCTCTGGCGCCGGCTCCAGCAAGGGCCCGAGTGGGCCGGCTGGCTGCCGCTCGATCCCGCGTGCGAGGACGTGCGCCTGCACCTGCTGCACCTGCTCGCGAGCCATCACGGCGAACTGCAATTCGGCAGCCCCGTCGTTCCGAAAACACCCGAGGCGTGGGCGCTGCACTACGTGGATAATCTCGATGCGAAGATCGAGATGATCACCGCCGGCTACGCGACGTCCAAGCATCTCGCCCCGCGCATTCAGGAAAAAGTGTGGCCGCTGCCGGGCAATCTCGTCGAGCCGCTCGGGCATTTCCCCCGCCCTCGCGCCGCGCAGGATTCCGGCGCGCAAATGTAGTCCCGATCTCTGCCTCGCATCAGTGCCGCGGCTGCGCACGGATTTGCCGCACTGGAAATTTTTCCTAATGGCGGATGCGAGCCGCAGTTGTCAGCGCGCCATCGAAAACGCATTCGCCGCTCGCCAACACAGCGCATCCCGCGCAAGAGTCCGCGCCATTTTCCGCAAAACCCTGACCTTTCCAATGAACATGATCCGTCGCTCATTCCCCGCGCTCATCACTGGGCTGCTCGCCTCCACCGCATTCGCTGCGGACGTGGAGACCATCACCATCAGGACGCTCCGCGCGCAGATGCGCTACGACACGACGGAGTTTGACGTGAAGCCGGGGCAGAAGGTGAAGATCGTTTTCGAAAACGACGACGACATGCCGCACAACGTCTGTTTTTTCCAGGCAGGCACGGACGTGATCGCCGCTGCGAACAAGCAGATGGACAAGCCGGAGGAGGCACTAAAGCGCAACTGGATCCCCGACGACCCGCGGATGTGGGCGCACTCGAAGCCGGTGAACCCGAAAGAAAGCGACGAGATCAATTTCACCGCGCCGCAGAAGCCGGGCGTGTATCCGTACGTCTGCACTTTTCCCGGCCACGCGGCGATCATGAATGGGAAGATGACGGTCGGCGAGGTGGGCAAGCGCGGACCGGGGCTGACGGGACTGAAGTTCCAGCTCTTCCTCGGCAACTGGAAGACGCTGCCGGATTTTTCCAAGCTGAAGGCGCACCGCGAGGGCGACGTGCCGGACAATCTCGTGCAGATCAAGGTGGACGATTACAAGAATGAGTTCGGCCTCGTCTTCACCGGCAAGCTCGATGCGCCGAAGGACGGCGAATATTTTTTCCACCTCGCCTCGGATGATGGCGGGCGCATCGCGATTGATGGCAAGGAGGTCGTGGAGAATGACGGCATCCATCCCGTCAACCCGATCCGCGAGGGCAAGGTAAAGCTGAAGAAAGGCACGCACGAATTTCGCCTCGAATACTTCCAGGCTGCGGGCCAGGCGGAGCTGTTTGCTTCGTGGCGTGGACCGGAATTTGTGACCACGCCGCTCTCGAAGTGGATTCACCCGGACATGAAGGCGGGGCAGAAAGCGAAAAAGAAAAAAACCGAGGACACCGGCATGCCGCTTGTCGTCGCGCAGGAGCCGATCATTTATCGCAATTTCATCACCGGCGCGGGCAACCGGGCGATCGGCGTCGGCTATCCCGGCAATGCGAGCATCGCGTGGAGCACGGAGGCGATGAACCTCGCGATCGCATGGCGCGGCGCGTTCATTGATGCGGCGCGGCACTGGAACGATCGCGGCGGCGGACACCAGCCGCCGCTCGGTTTCGACGTCTTCCGTCCCGCGGAACTGTCGCCGCCATTCGCCGTGATCGCGAACGGGGCAACGTGGCCCGTGCTGGAGAAGGGCGCGCGCGCGGAGGGCTACAGTTGGCGCGGCTACGAACTCGACGCGAAGCGCATGCCGACCTTCCACTACGAGTGGCAGGGCGTAAAAGTGAGTGAGCGCTACGAGGTCGTGGGCGATGCGCTCGCCGGCGAAGGCAAGCTCGTGCGCACGCTGAAGCTCGACGGAAAAATTCCCGCAGGCGCGCTTTTCCACGTCGCGAGCGCGCCGAAAATCGCTCCGCAGGGCGCAGGTTTTCTCGTGGAAGGCGGAAGCTTCACGGCTGAGATCAAGACCGACTCGAAGTTCCTCGTCTCCGCCGACGGCGCGAAGCTCGAGGGCAAGGACATCACGCTGCCCGCGCGCCCGGAGATCGTCGTGACCTACTCGTGGCCGAGCCTGCACGGCCCGCACGCACACGCCAAGTGAAGCACTGAAACTCCAATTTTTCCCGCTGACATGAAAACTCTCCGCCTCCTCTCCAGCCTCCTTCTCGCGATTGCTTCTCTGCGCGCCGCAGAACCGCAGGAATCCGATTACTACAGGATCACCACCTTCGACACGCCGCCTAGCACCGCACTCGAGGTCAGCTCCATCGAACTGCTGCCCGAAGGCAAGCTCGCACTCGGCACGCGCCGCGGCGAAATCTGGACAGTGAGCAACGCCGACAGCGAGCCGTCGAACGTGAAGTATCAGCTCTTCGCCTCCGGCCAGCACGAGGTCATGGGCCTCGCATGGAAGGACAAGTCGCTCACCATCACGAACCGCTACGAAGTCGCGCGGCTCACCGACACGAACGGCGACG